>JAABTU010000260.1 GCA_011389715.1 Desulfotignum sp. | reverse complement strand
TCAAAATGATTTTATGGCCGGAAAAACCCGAACTGTCGTCGCAACAATTGCATTTGGAATGGGGATTGATAAAGAAAACATTCGAAAAGTGATCCACTATGACCTGCCAAAATCCATTGAGGGGTACAGCCAGGAAATCGGCAGGGCAGGCAGGGACGGCAACCCGTCTCTGTGTTGCCTTTTTGGAAATAAAAACGGGGTGCCGGTCCTGGAAAATTTTGCGTATGGAGATACCCCAGATCTTGATGGCATCCGTAAGGTATTGGAGGATATCAGCCAATCCAAAGGGAGCCTGTTTGAATTTCGTCCACACGCAGTAAGCCGGAAGTCGGACATCCGGCTGCTGCCGCTGAAGACCCTGCTGGTTTACCTGGAAATGGCCAACATCATTTCACCCAAATATACATATTTTGAAATTTATGCTTTCAAATACCTGATTCCTGCCCAGGCCATCATTGAAAAATTCAAAGGTGAGCGGGCGCAGTTCGTAAAAACTATCCTGGATAATTCCAAAACCGCCAGGACATGGACCCAGGTCGACATAGACAATGCGGTTGACGAATCAGGCTCTGACCGACAGCGGGTTCTCACTGCCCTGGAATATTTTCATGAAAAAAAATGGATAGACCTTCAACCGAAATCTGCAGTGGAAGTTTTTGAAATACGCAATTTAGAATTTGATCCGGAATCGACAGCCAGGGATCTTACAGATCTTTTTCTCGAAAAGGAGAAAAAAGAAATCTCCCGCCTCCATGCCATGGTTGAATTCTTTGAAACAGATCAGTGCCTGGCCAAAAGTTTATCCGGCTATTTTGGAGAACGGTTAGACAATAACTGCCGGAGATGCTCGGTCTGCATGGAGAAAACACCGGTTAAACTGGTATCATCACACGTTCCTTCTCTGGAGAAGATGAACTATCATGCCCTTGTTCAACCTTTGCTTGACACGGCAGAGTCACCCGTGTCCGTGACCCTTGCGACACGGTTTTTATGCGGAATTTCCTCCCCCCGCCTGGTCGCGTATAAAGCCAGGCAGATGCCGGGCTTTGGCAGACTCGAAGCCTGGCCGTATAAATCTGTTGAAAAATGGGTCCGGTTGAATCATATGTGAATTGCATGAGGATATCCTGTTTGTATGGATGTTCAACTATCAAGCTCCAGAAATAAATCATCAACGGAATCCGCTTTATGGAGATTTTTACCTTGTTCCGAATCCTTATTGCACTCCTTATATTGTATTGACAATTGCACTACAAAAAATATACGTTAAAACATGAATTATTCAAACCATTATTAGACAATTTATAAAATTAAATGGATATGCTTTCAGACATACCCTGGCAAATGGCTGAAGATTGGAATCAGGTTTTACAGTCTTTTAAAGCAGTTGAAAATAAAGGCAAAGATAAATTAACTGCGCTTTTTTGTATTGCAAAGAAAATTCAAAAAAATTATGAAATTATATCAGAGCCCATGGAAAGCCTTTGTGCATGTACATGTGTAAATTGTGAAGATATCTGCTGCATGAGGGCAACAATCTGGTTTGATTTTAAAGATCTTTTGTATATTTATTTTGCAACTGGAAAATTGCCAGAATCGCAAATCAAAAAAATTACTCTGAAAAATCAGATAAGAACATGTGGCTGCCTTACACAAAAAGGTTGTATCCTTTCAAGAATGGAAAGGCCTTTTGTCTGTACCTGGTATTTATGTCCAACTCAAAAAGAATATCTCAAGCAGTATTATCCAGAGCGTCTTCTTGATTTTGAGCAAACGTTATTAAACATTAAAGGACTTCGAAATCAAATTGAAGAAGCATTTATCTGCATATCTTTTTGACAAATATAAACCGGCAGTAAAGAACACTTTTCTGATATTTCTTGCAGGGATTGTCTGGGCCGGTGTCGGCATCATGCTTTTGTCGTTGGCCTGTTCATGGCTGTCCCCGGAATCTGTAACACACAGGTATCTGTATGCGGGTGCCGGTGTGCTGCTGGCCCTGCTGGTCCACCATTTTGGATTTTTGAAGATCGTTGATAAAAACCTGAAGCGAATCCATCATATGAATGGGGTGCGGTGTTTGTTTGCCTTTATCCCCTGGAAGAGTTATCTGATGATCGCTGTTATGGTGATCATGGGAGGCCTGCTGCGTCATTCAATGATTCCGAAAAAGGAACTGGCAATCTTGTACATCGGCATTGGTCTGGCTCTGATATTGTCCAGTGTCAGATATATCAGGGTGTTTTACGAACGGGGCTGACAAATGACAAATGCGGGGGCAGCCAGTGGCTGGTACACAATGGCGAAGGATTCCCTTTAGATTTTTTGATTAAAGGCATGAAAGAAGAGGGTGCCGACGTTGAAGTGGTGAATATTTTCAGAAAAAAGCTCCATTACTGCATCGGATGCTTTACCTGCTGGAGCAAAACACCGGGAGAATTTTACAAGCGGGACACGGGTTTGTATGTCCGCGCCCTGATGAACATTGACATCAAGATCAATGTCTGAAATTATCAATGAGATTGAAAAAAGATGGCCGTTTATAAAATTTTAGCCTGTATTGAATCTCCTGGCAAAAATCCGCGCCAGCCTGGATGGAAACAATTAAGCAAACACGAGCGATATCGACTCAGATATGGAAGATAGAGAAAGTGCCGGACTGGAAGACTGCCAAAAATGAAATGCGGAAACACGCTGAATGAAAATTGAGATTATCGGCGCTGAATCACTGGGTGTTCGGGGACTGTGCTGTTTGGTGACGGCTGCCGAACGAAAAATTCTGATTGATCCCGGGATGGCACCAGGAGTATGCAGAAGGGAAGGCCGGCACGGAAAAATATGAACGAATTTTCTTTGGGTAGCGGATGCACATAAGGAGCAATCATGTTTAAATTCATTCACGCGGCGGATATTCACTTAGACAGCCCGTTGCGCGGGCTGTCCAGATATGAGTCTGCGCCGGTTGATGCCATTCGGGACGCCTGCAGAAGAGCGTTTAAGAACCTGGTGGATCTGGCCATCGAAGAAAAAGCGGCTTTTGTGCTGCTGGCCGGGGATCTCTATGATGGGGACTGGAAAGATTACAGCACCGGGATATTTTTAAGCCGGCAGATGGGGAGACTGCATCAGCAAGGCATACGGGTATTTGCGGTCGCAGGAAACCATGATGCCGCAAACCGGATGACCAAAGCGTTACAGACGCCTGCCAACATGAAGATGTTTTCCGCCGGTAAAGTGGAAACCGTCACACTGGAAGACTGTTCCGTGGCCATTCATGGACGCAGCTTTAAAACCCGGCATGTGGACGAAAACCTGGCCGCGGGATTCTGTCAGGGCCTCAAGGGCATGTTCAATATCGGGCTGCTGCATACCAGTCTCGACGGCCGGGAGGGGCATGCCGCCTATGCGCCCTGCACCCTGGATGATCTTTGCTCAAAAAATTATCAGTACTGGGCCCTGGGGCATGTCCACAAGCAGGAAATCGTTTCCAGAGATCCTTTTGTGGTGTTTCCGGGTTGCATACAGGGCCGCCATATCCGGGAAAGCGGTCCCAAAGGCTGTGTGGTGGTCACGGTTGAGGAAGATGCCGTCACACAGATGGAACCGGTGTCTCTGGATGTCCTGCGGTGGACCCTGATGGAAATTGATCTGACCGATATGGAAGACCCCCGGGATGTCCTGGAAAAAGTCCGGGAAGCCATTGAACAGGAACGGGCACAGGCAGAAGACAGGCCCCTGGCGATGAGAATCAAACTGACAGGGACCACAGACCTGTCTGATCACCTGGCCGCGTTTCCGG
>JAABTU010000259.1 GCA_011389715.1 Desulfotignum sp. | reverse complement strand
TGTCATGGCCAGCGATACGTATTCCTCACCGATTTTCCGGTAAGCCGCGATATGGTTTTTCACCTCATCCGCCGCCTTGAGCCCAGCTTTATTGTTCAGGGCGTGGATATGGGAGTGATCTGTTCAGCTGCTTCCACCACTTTTTCCCGCTCCGCAAACCATTCATTCTTTTTTTTTCAATCTCTGTAACCTCATCACTGGACAAAATCCTGTCGATGTTGAGCAGGGTCTTAAAAAAATAGGGCGGCTTAGGTCTCTTTTCCAATGTCTTTTGGGAATAGATTAAAAATTTCTTTGTCATTGATATTGATTAAGATTGATTTTAATGATTCCAGATCCCCGTGAAGTCTTCCGGGCAGAATAAACCGGCGTACTTTTTTCTGTCGTGTCAACTGCTTGGGAGTGGAAAATTCAGTGAATAAAAGATCATCCGTATTTTTATGTAACGGCTTTTCAATATTGGAATACAGATACCTGTTCAGCTGTGGTTCATTCATCACGAACAATTCAAAGGGAATTGTCAAAGGGTCTATGCCCAGACGTTGAATGTCTTCATATACGCTTTTCTTTTCAAGCTTTTGCAATACCTGCTGATAATCAATGCGCAGTGGCCTGCTTTTTTTCGCAATAAAAATAAGATCCCCCAAAGAGCCGCTGGTCCAGACAGTGAGATTCGGGAGCACGGACCGGAGGGTGTGAACAATGATTTTAAGGTCTTTTTCCGACATTAAATAGGCGGGCAGCCATTGAAGAAACAATCCGCCGCTCTCCAGGTGTTGACGGACCAGCTTGTACCATTCCAGGGAAAAGAGCGATGACTCACCACTGATCCACGGATTGGACGGTTGGGAGATAATCACATCATATCGTTCCTCAGTTGTCAAAAGCATATTTCTGGCATCCCGGGGAACAATCCGCAACCGTTTGTCATCCAACGCACCATGGTTGGCCTTATTGAAAAAACGGGCGGCTTTGATCACAGACGGTGACAGCTCTGCGCAATCCACCATCCGGATGTCATGGGTCAGTACGGATCCGGCTGTAATGCCGCTTCCCAGTCCCACCACCAGCACTTTGTCCGGATTTTCATGAAACAGCAAGGGAAGTTGCGCAATCATCACCTGGGTTGCCATATCGCTTTTTTTGCCAGTGCTGGCATCGGTCTTTCCATTAATGGTTAAAAATTTCACCCCGTCACTACGCTCCATGACCGCGACCGTGGCGGACACACCTGTGTCATAGTACAAGAGGTCATACTGTTTCATGGCCATCTCGAACACCTGCCATGGCGGAAGCGTTGGAATGCTGTTTTGGTTTTCGGATGCTTTCTGATATCGATCCAGCATGGTATTATACCGGTCTTCGTAAACGTATACCCCGCTGTTGATGATTTTGGGTGCCCAGGGCGTTACCGCAGTGATCAGGACGATGGTCAGCAAAGCGGCAGTGGTCACACCCGCCCAGCGGGTACGTTTGGAAATATCCGTGTTGATAAGGCAGACCATGCTCCCGGCAACGAAATTAATCACCGCACCGATCATGATGGTTTTCTGCATTCCCAGAAAAGGGATCAGGAGCAACCCGCCGGCAGCAGCCCCGATAACGTTCCCCAAAGTGTTCAACCCGTATGCCGTCCCCAGGCGCCTGCCCAGATGACTCGTTTTTTCAACAAAAAACGCACTGACAACCGGCAGGAGGGTGCCAAGGGCCAGGGTCGGCAAAAGCATGACCGATGCCGCCAGAACAAAGCGGATAAATTGAACATCCATCCAGGAATCCATGCCGGCGGCATTGATGGACAGATACAAAAACGGCAGTTTTTCAAAAAGCGGGATAGACATCAGCGCACTGGCTGTTATAATAAACTGCAGCCCGATGAAAAGCCATCTGACCGGCACAAACCGTTTGATATAACCATAAACAGCACTGCCCAATGCAATGCCCAAAAGAAAGGTGGACAACATGGTGGTAAAGGCATAGGTCGACGTCCCCAGAATCATTGACAGGGTCCGGGTCCATGCCACCTCATAGAACATCGCTGCCACACCGGACAGGCAGAACCCCATGAGAACGACTTTTTGGAAATGGGTTGTTTTCCTGTCCTCCTGGGTTCCTTTGACCAGAAACCTGTCCAATGGCTTTTGTGATGGTCCCGTCATCGCATTGGTCAACCAAAAAACGCCGGCCACAAACATATTCATTCCCACTGCCGTCATGGTCGTCAGACTGATGCCGAGCCGGGGAAGCAGAATATATCCGGCAAACAAGGTGCCACAAAGCGCACCAAGGGTGTTCAGGGCATACAGCTGTGAAACCTTCAATGAAATAAGCTGTTCCCGGCGGATGATATAACGGCTTAAAACAGGCAGTGTGGCACCGATGAGGGTCGTTGGGACAATCAGCAACAGGATGGATAATATGAGTCTGAATCCGTTAAAAACCGACGGACCAGGGGAAAAGTGACGGAAAAAAGCCACATACCAGGATTCTGCTGCACCCAGCAGCACAGGAAGAAGCAATGCATAGATGCCGATGCCCAGCTCCAGGATGACATAGGCTTTTATTAATTGTTTCTCGGTATACTGATCCGCCTTTTTTCCAATCCCCCATGCACCAAGCCCGAGCCCTGCCATAAAGGTGGCAAGAACGATAGTCACGGCATAGCTGGATGCACCAAGTATGGTCGTAAACAGCCTGACCCAGACCACTTCATAAATCAGGGCCGATGCGCCTGATAAAGCGAAAAGAACAAAAAATATCCAGGTTATCCACGATCTGTTTTTTTGTAAACAAACAGTTCTGTTTGCCAGCATGCGATTCTCCTTGATTCCCTGTGCCCGAATCAATTGATGACCCAGGCACAGTATCGGAAGGTCAACAAGTTAAAAATTTTGAAAATCTTTGTCTTCATCCATGGGAATTACCTGTTCAGGGGTCACCTCTCCACCTTGAGCAAGGAGTGCTGTCTTTCGGGTTACTCTGTTCGCGGAAGATTTTTCAAGGGCTTTGCCATTGCCGTTACCATGACCATTTCGAGCCATCCTCCGGGTACCGTTACCGTTTGCGCCAAGGGTGATGCCCATCAACTCATTGACAACATTCATCATTTCTTCGGCCTGGGCACTGAGTTCTTCGGATGCACTGGCAGACTCCTCAGAACTGGATGCATTCTGCTGAATGACCTTGTCCATCTCGGCAACAGCAGTGTTGATCTGTTCAATTCCTGTTGCCTGTTCACCCGAAGCCGCAGATATCTCGACAACCAGTTCCCCGACTTTATCGAATTTCGCGTTTGTTACCGTCACGAGCTCTGATCCTTCCTGGACTCTTTTGACGGTATCCTCAATCAATACGGATGTATTTTTTGCGGCTTCGGCAGCCCGCATTGCAAGATTTCTGACTTCATCGGCCACTACGGCAAATCCGGCCCCTGCTTCGCCGGCCCTTGCCGCTTCAACCGCCGCGTTCAAGGCCAGCAGATTGGTCTGGAAAGCGATTTCATCGATGGTTTTGATGATCTTTCCGGTTTCTTCGCTGGCTTTATTGGTCGCTTCCATGGATTGCGTCAACTCTTCCATGGATTTGTTGGCCTCTTTCATAAGGTTATCGGCCTGGGAGGCGTTGTCGGCATTTGTTTTGGTCATGGAGGACATCTCTTCAAGGGAAGAGGAGGTTTCCTCAATGGATGCCGCCTGTTCAGACGCACCTTCAGCCAGAGACTGGCTGGCGGAAGACACCTGGCCCGCAGCGGAAGACACCTGTTCCGATCCTGACGTCAACCCTTCAATAATCCGTTTGAATTTGTCAGA
>JAABTU010000258.1 GCA_011389715.1 Desulfotignum sp. | reverse complement strand
CGAGGTTGTTGATTCGCAAGGGCACTCGCTGGGAGTGATAGAGAGAAGGTTCTCAATATTGCGCCGTATCTATTCAGTGCTCGACAGTTCTGGCCAAGAAATATTCCAACTATTCGGTCCTATACTGCACCCGTGGACATTCCAAATCAAAAGTGACGGGGTCGAGCACGGGAAGATAACAAAAAAGTGGAAAAGCTTAAGAGTGGCGCGCCTGGAGAGATTCGAACTCCCGACCCCCTGATTCGTAGTCAGGCTAAGTAGCATTGAACGGCATTGAAGCAAACCCCGAAAAGTCAAAAAATCCTCTAAAATCAAGCATTTTAACAAATCCTCTTTAAAATAGCTGTTGATTTATATTGATTGAAATGGTATTTTTTTGAGTACATAGCAAGTACACGGAGAGACACAAAACCGGCTGATTATGGTATCAGGGGGTTGAGAAAAAAGGCGCTGTGTACTCACCATGTACTCAATCGGGCATAAAAAAGGGGGAACCCATGGCGGAAAAATTCACGAACGGCAAGGTTCAGGGCTTTTCATGCACCGGAAAAAAGCCCGTTTTTTTGTATGATTCACACACAAAAGGGCTGGGGCTGCGGGCCACCCCTGGGGCCAAGGTTTACATTTACCAGGGCCGTTTGAACAACAAAACCCTGCGGTTTAAAATAGGGGACGTTTCAACCTGGAACCTGGATGAAGCCAGAGAGGAAGCCCGGCGGATTCAGGGGATGGTTGACCAAGGGATTGACCCCAGGGAAGCCAAAGAGAAAAAACTGGCAGAGATTGAGCAGCGGGAGGCCGAGGAAAAACGGCAGGAAATGACAGTTAGAACCGCGTGGGATTCTTACATTGAAGCAAGGCGGGACAATTGGGGGGAACGGCATTTACTTTCACACCTTGACCTGTCCAAAGCGGGGGGAGAAAAGGCCAAACGGGGCAAGAAAAAAATCAAGCCCGGACCCCTGGCGCAATTCATGGACCTGAGTCTTTCAGACATTACAAAAGACCGGGTTGAAAAATGGTTGAAAAAAGAGACACCAAAAAGGCCGGCGCAGATCCGGCTGTCCTTCTCCCTTTTCAGGGCTTTTTTAAATTGGTGTGAAACCCAGGACAAATACAAAGGAATTGCAGATCCGGGAGCCTGCGGCGGGCACCTGCGGCGGGACAATATCCCAAGGATGCAGCACCGGGACGATTGCTTGCAAAAAGAACAAGTGAAAGCGTGGTTTGATGGAGTAAAAACCCTATCCCCACAAATGGCGGCATATTTGCAGGGGCTTTTATTGACCGGGGCAAGGAAAGGGGAACTGATGGCGTTGACCTGGGATCAGATAGATTTTCAATGGAACAGTATTGAGATTCACGACAAGGTGGAAGGTACCAGGGTTATTCCATTGACCCCGTATCTGGCCCAGGTATTCCATGCCCTGCCCAGGCGGAACCAGTGGGTTTTTTCAAGCCCAACGAGCAAATCAGGCAGGATTGAATCACCCCGGCGACCGCACAACAAAGCCCTGGAGGTGGCAGCTATACCATACCTAACCATTCATGGGTTGAGGCGTTCTTTTGCCACCTTGTCTGAATGGGTTGAATGCCCGGTTGGAGTTGTAGCACAGATCATGGGGCACAAGCCCTCAGCCATTGCAGAAAAGCATTACCGACGGCGGCCGCTGGACCTGCTGCGGATGTGGCACACAAAAATTGAATCATTCATTCTTGAACAGGCGGGGATTGCACAACCGGAATCCGGACAGACAGGGTTGAAAGTTGTAGGCGAATAGCACGACTTCCCGGCCATAGGTTGATCACCGAACAGCCGCCATATGCCCCTGGTGGCTTTGGCCGGGATTACAAATTCAAGTGGGGGCAGACAAGGGGCATATAAAATGTATAAACTCACTGATTCTGAGATTCGGTTTCTGCTAAACCAAGACCGGTTAACCAAACTTGAGGGTATAGCTCTATTGACCGGAGGATATCAGGAAAAATTTTCCACACTGGACCATATATCTAACGGACCTTCTTTGTCTTTGAAGGTACTGGCGTTTAAAGATGTTCTTGATCTCAAAACTCCGCCACCCAATAAGCCAGAAAACCTGTTAATATTTAATAAAATATTTGAGATTGATGAAACGATCAGTCGATCATTGGGGTTCACATTGTTCCCCGTCGAGGATATTTTGGATGTATATGTTATTGGTGCAGAAGACCCCACATTCGAAACGGAGTCCTTTCTTGAATGGGCACACCAAAAAGGGTTTATCCCACCATCACTATCTCAAGATTTAAAACCATTTTTGAATACCCTGACGGCAGCTATTTCGACAAAACCAGAAAAACCTGGTAGAGAGCGTACTTCGGCCGATAGCGAGGCACTGAATATGTTGCCAAATCAAAACGCGCTCAGAAATGATTCTGATACAACCATTTCAAAAAAAATAGAAATAGATCCCCCGGAGATTATTTCCAGTGTATTAACCAAAAGCTGGGAACCAGAACGTCCAATAAACAGACTGTCCCAAAACCGTGAACTGGGGATCTGGAATAACTGGATACAGCCGATAATGAATCTCCACTACAACGGAGTGTTCGGGTACAAATATTTTAAAGAACCTGAAAACCTAAACTATGATGATTTAGGAGCCCTGTGGGAGCAATACATCGCACCAGTCATATGTTCCAACATTCCACCTTGGTTGAAGTATCCTCAGTCAATGGATCAGGGAGAGCTTGAATCCCTTATTGGAGAGAATATCTGGGAGCCCGAAGATTTTGTTTCAGAAATCATACTACCGCTCAAGGCAGGCAGGGAGCCCGGTTTGGTGGACCCATTTTTCAGATGCCTGACCAGCATAATAAGAAGAGGTGAACTCCCCGTGCTCCTGGCATACATCGCACAGGATCGGAGACGTGGAGCCACAGCCCTTAATGTTCTGTCAGGCGTATGCACTCCTGGGGGTGATTTCCCAAAAGACAGGATGACGCAGCAAGGTGAGCTTGCGGTCTGGGATCGATGGATAAGGCCCATTATTGACAAACATTTTAACGGGCGAATAGAATACCAATTCTTTAACGAACCAGACGTGATAGCGCCGGATCATATTGACGTAGTATTGCGGAAAATGCTTGAGCCCTTTGTCTTCCAATATGAGCATGGACCTTTCCCAACTGATGACTTCCTGAAAGAAATTATGGAGCGGTTGTGGATGGGGTTCGATGAATATGAAGGCGTAAATCTGAAAAAGTGGTTTCAAAATTTTTTGTCATGGGTAATGTATGAGAGCCACCTGCCGGTATTTTTGGCATACATTGAGCATGAGAGTGACAAATTTCCTATTCCGGAGATTAAGATGTCTTCTGCACCAAATGACACCTCCCAAAACCTTGTAGAAAGCGATTCCCAAAGAAGGGGTTTTTATAATAAGGGTGGCAAGTGGCGAATCATGTTTGAAGGACAAACTTATTACATTGATAACAAAAAGCCCTTGGAATACATGCTCCCCCTCATCAAACAGCCCAAAAAATCTTTCAGACGTATTGAGCTTTGTCAAATTGTTGAAGGGGTTTACAGGCCCCAAAAAAAAGAAAAGAACAAAAAGGAGGTGGAAGATGTCAAAGATGAGGCGACTGCCTATGAAGATGATTTGCATTTTCAAGGTCGCCTGTCAAAGCAATACAAAAATGATAATGAGAATGATAGTGACTATGAAGATGGTTTGTACCTTCAAGGTTCCATAAAAAAGCACTCTGAGAAAGATATACAGATGGTTAAAGAAAACATCCACAAATTTTATCAGGAATACCTTAATGACCAGGATGGAAAAAG
>JAABTU010000257.1 GCA_011389715.1 Desulfotignum sp. | reverse complement strand
CACCTTAGGGTTGGCCACCGCCTTAACCGTTCTGGTGGATCATTACCCACCACCAGATTGGTTAAAAATTCACGACCAGGAAATTCCCTGTATGAAAGGGAAAAATAAAACCCGGCTGGTGGCGGCAACCACCTAACCGGGCAAACTCAATACATAAGGATAATAATAATGAAATTTACACTAAAAAACAAGGCAATTTTGGAAGGTTTGAAAACTCATACATACCAGGCTATCCGGCAGCGGCTGACCATGCCCAACCCGGCGTATGCTGATGCTGAAAAGATGGGCAGATACACAGGGGATCTGGAACCTGAGCTGATGTTTTATCAAGATATCTCTGGTGGTCTTATCTGTCCCAGGGGAGCCGCGGCAAAGCTGTATATGCTGTGTGAACAGTATGGTGAAACAATCGATGTTGAGGACAACAGGCGGACCCTGCCCGAGGTTGCTTTTGACTTCCAGGGTAATCTGCGGCCATTACAGTCCGAAGCTGTAGCCGATGTCATGAAACGTGATCATGGTACCCTGAGCGCTCCCACCGGATCAGGAAAGACCTGTATGGGGTTGTTTGCCATCGCACAGAGAAAACAACCTGCATTGGTTGTTGTTCATACCAAAGAGTTGCTCACCCAATGGGTGGGTGCCATCGAGAAGTTTCTGGGGATTCCGGCGGACCAGGTGGGTATCATCGGCAACGGTAAGTTTTCCATCGGTGACCGGGTGACTGTGGCACTGGTACAGACCCTTTACCGGCGTCTGGAGGATGTCACCCCTCATATAGGGCATCTGGTGATTGATGAATGTCACAGGACCCCCAGCAGGGTTTTTACGCAAGCTGTGGATGCTTTTGATGCACGTTATCGGTTGGGCCTGACCGCTACCCCATGGCGCCGGGATAAGCTGTCTAAGGTCATATTCTGGTATGTGGGGGACGTAACCGGAGAGATCAACAAACAGAATCTGCTGGACAACGGCAATCTATGCCAGGCAGAGGCGGTATTTGTTCCCACGGGGTTCACTCCGGTTTTAGATCCATCTGATTATTATAGCAAGGCACTGTCGGAGCTGACCCAGGATATAGACCGGAACAGACTGATTGCCAGAACGGTTAAAGATCACAACGGCACCGGTATCACCCTGATTTTGTCAGATCGCCGGGAGCATTGCAGCACCATAGCGGATATCCTGAAACAGGATCAGGGTATTCAGCCGGCTGTATTGACCGGGCAGACACCGGCAAAGGCGCGGGAAAAAATCATTCAAGACCTCCAGTCTGGTGAATGCCATTACCTGGTGGCTACTGGTCAACTGATCGGTGAAGGGTTTGACCTGCCCGAGATCGGAACCCTGGCCTTGGCAACACCGGTCAAATTTAGCGGACGGCTGGTCCAGTATGTGGGGAGAGCATTACGGCCAGCACCCGGTAAAGATAAGGCTGTCATCTTGGATTTTGTGGATGACCATGGCGTGTTTGAGTATTCAGCCCGTTCCAGACGGGTAACATATGAACAGCAGGGAATTAAAGTAAAAGGAGAAATTTAATGAATCAGACAACCAGCACTCTTATTCCAGCACAACCTGGGTGGGGGATCGTCATTCCCTTGGCTGAAGAAGATGGCCAGGTCCTGGATGTTGCACATGAACCCATCATTGCATGGCTTTTAAATTCATCCAACGGCTATGCTCCGACGCCAATAACAATTGCAGGACCGGAATACCAGGCTGATTTTATCCTGCTGCCAGATGGTTCATATGAAGCACCGGGCCTGGCCTCTTATCCGGACAAGGCAGCACTTTTACAAGAGATGAAAAATCAAGAACAACAAAGAGAAAGGAAAAGAAAATGAATCTTTCAAGACGTCTTGAAAAATTGGAAAAAAATGTTCAACCGGAAAAGGCATGGACCCCGGCGCCGATGATCCTGGTTCATCCTGGAGAAACGGTGGATCAAAAGGTTGCGGAATATGAGGCAGAACACGGTCCTGTGGACAGAGATCATGCCTGTATTGTTAAATTTGTAGAATCCCCAGCGGCTAAAAATCATGGCCAAAAAGGAGCGGTAAATGAATAATGTGACAAGACGGATTCAGAAACTGGAGACCCAGGTGCCGAAGCCAGCGCAGCTTCCGGGAACACTCTATATTCACCCGGGGGAAAAAAGGGAACAACGGCTTGCCGACTTTGAAACCGAGTACGGCAGGCCCTTCGATCCAAAGAGGGATATTTCGGTTGTGTATGTGGAATCCGATGGCAACGGGCGCCCAAATGTCAGGGAGGTGTAACGTGACAAATAATCGGACATCTGAAGTCTTATCAAAGAACCAGTTAAAGGCGGTTGAGGCTCTAATCTCCTATGATACGGTTGCTGATGCGGCAAAAGCTTGTGGATTAGCAAGGGATACCGTTTATCGATACCTGAAGGTTCCCGAGTTTGACCATGAGCTGAAGAAAGCCAAAAGGACCATGGTTGACCAGGCGGTTACCTCCCTGCAACGGTCATGCAAAGATGCTGCCGCGGCACTGGCACAGATTTGCAAAGACAAAGATGCCCCTCCGTCTGCACGCGTGGCAGCAGCAAGGGAAATCCTTGGGCAAACAATGAAGGCCCTGGAGATCGAAAGCATCGAGGAAAGGCTGAAGACCCTGGAAGATCGGCTAAATATAAACTAAAAAGGAACGCCATGAAATTTGAATCAAGAATCAACAAGCTTGAAAAAAACCTGGTTGGCGGCGATGAGCTGGAGATCAGAATAACCCGCCACTTTTCATCCGATGAGTTCAACCGGCTCAAGGCCGATTATGAAGCCCGGAAGCGGAAAGGATTGATCCGACCGGACGAGCCTAAGCAGATCTTTGTCGACGGCAGGGGATGATCAAAACCACACAACCATGGGAAAGCAGTGGAAGAACTTCTGGACCGGTTGGGTTTGGACCGCATGAAAAAGGACATCCAGGCGGCGGACAGTTTCCGTGATGTTGTGGTGGATCAGGGGGGAGATAGTCGCCTGGAGACGGTGAAATGCGAATTGAGTTCAGGAAAATTAGGGTTCGCTGTCTGTCAAGGGTATCGAAGCAGCAGAGAGGTTCTTTGACATTGCTATGGAGGGGGAGGTATTTAAAATAATCAACCTAAGAAACAAATTATAAACGCCAGCTCCACCAAATAATATCAAGCAAAAGCAATGCTCCAAACTCCCCAATTTCCTTGGCTTTATCACTTTGTTCAATTTCCACACTGTTGGGATCAGGATGATTTGGGTGGTGAGGGGTTGCCTGATAATTGTTTCCGGTGCATCCAGTCAAGGATAAAATTAAAATGATGCAAATGATAATTTTTTTCATAGTTTCCTCTTTCCAAACTCCAAAGAATGAATCAATAAAAAAAAGGTTATTGGTTTAGCAGCTTGTCTTTTTGTTTGTTGAATTCTTCTGGTGTAATAATTTCCTGATCTTGAAGTTCTTTGAGTCTCAGTATTTCATCTGCAACCGAAATGCCACTCTGTGAGTGTAGCGGATCTTTTCCTATTCCAAACAAAATATTCTCATTTGCCCTTTTTGAAAAGTCAGAAATTGTTGAAAGTCTATTTCCCATTTCAAAATAATGGACAATGATTCTAGTGCCACCATATCCACCCGGAGTATAGACCCAGACTTTATTTGTAACCAGCGTTCCATCAGAAACATCATATGGGGCATAAAATTCCTTTTCTTTGTCAGAAAGGTTCAGGTAATACATATTTGCACCGCAATAGAAAGTCTTTTCCCCGTGTGTTTCTTCTCCCAGATCAAACTTCCAAGGCCTATAAACATTCCATTCTCCAGTATTTAGG
>JAABTU010000256.1 GCA_011389715.1 Desulfotignum sp. | reverse complement strand
CGGTGGGGGCCGGCAATGTGCTCAAGGATCTGATCGGTTCTGGCAGAATCGCCTGTTTCCGGTTGACACAGATTTTCCGCCAGGCAGCCCAGTCTTTGATCATCCAATATGCCCACCAGATCAATGCCGGGAAAATGCCCTGGATTGCATCGCCGTTCAAGGATCCTTCCCTGTGGGCCAAAAAGATTGATTGTCTGTTTATGGATGCAGATGAGGCCACAAAGGAACAGCTGCAGTTTGTCCAGCGCGTCAAGGCCCTGATGCATCGGGAAAAAAAACAGGTGTCCCCGGACCTGGAAGACCCGGATCTGTTCGAATTCCGGGTCAAGGAATCGGTGCACCCCTATGAAACAGAGATCCAGATACCCAAAAAATTTGCCCATGTGAACCTGGAACAGGTGGCAAAGGCCGGCACCCGGGTGGAAGAACTGCTGTCCGTCCTTCAAAAGGTCCATCCCTGGTCTTCGCTGCATTACGGGCTGACCGCCGTGGATGTCATCAAAAAGCTGTACATGGAATGGATCCCCCGATACCACGGCCCCAACCCTGAGATCCAGATCCTGTCCCCCATGACCAGGGGATCTTTGGGCACGGTGAACCTGAACCAGGTCATCCAGGAAGCCGCCAACCCGCAGGGCCCGGGCAAAGCCCAGCTCACAGTGGGCCAGCGGGTGTTCCGGAAAGGGGACCGGGTGATTCATCGGAAAAACAACTATGACCTGAACGTATTCAACGGTGACATCGGCACCATCACCGCCATCAACACCGCCGATCTGACCCTGGCGGTGGCATTTTCTGCCGATGCCCCGCCGGTGCTGTACCGCCAGAGCGATATCATGGAGCTGGACCTGGCCTATGCCGTGACCATCCACAAATCCCAGGGATCGGAATTTGAAGCGGTGATCATCCCGGTGATGACCCAGCATTTCAAGATGCTGTTCCGCAACCTGATCTATACCGGCATCACCCGGGCAAAGAAGCTGGCGGTGTTTGTGGGCACCCGCAGGGCCCTGGCCATGGCCGTGAAAAATGCGGATATCTCCAAACGACAGACCGCCTTGGCGCAATTGCTCATGGATGAGGGTGACGGGTGATTCTTTGCTTCATTAACCGGATGAACAGCGGTATGCTGCTGTTTTTGTGGAACCGCAGGTGTACCCGGGCCCGGGTCATGGCCACATAGATCAGGTTGAACTCGTCCGGATCCACTCCGGCCGGATCAATAGGCCGGCCCTCCTTGATTACCGAAATGAAATCATCCATGACCAGGACTTGGTCCCACTCCAGTCCCTTTGCCTTGTGGGCCGTGGTCAGCACTATTCCGGCCCGGTCCGGGTCCACGGCCGTTTCCTTGATCTGGTCCACATGGCGCCGCAGGGCAGGGCCATATTTTTCCACCACCGCACACACAGAGGACAACTCCAGATCCTCCACTGCTGCTGCATAGTGTTTGAGATCGTAAAAGCTGGAAAACCCTTTTATGAAGGGGTCCTGCACCCGGTTTGCAGTCTTGTCATACAGAAACGATATTGATTTGAGCAGATCCAGGCGGTATCCCTGGATTCCGCCGGAAAATCCGATTGCATGGGTTTTGTAAAGCTGCACCGCCCGGTCAAACAGCACTGCATTGGTTCTGGCAATGACGGTGTGCCGGGCCGGATTCCAGGGCGGTTTGGGGGCCTGGTTTACGGTGCCCCGGAGGGGACGGGTCTCTTTTTTGAATGTGGACAGTACCATGTTGGCTGCTTTGGCGATATTGTCGTCAAACCTGAAGCTTTGTGTCAGATAACAGGTCTGGTGTGCGGCCAGTGATTTCAGGGTGTCTCTGGCGCCCCGGAAGCTGTAGATCTGCTGGTGGTTGTCCCCCACCAAAATGACGGTCGGTTTTTTCCCGGAAATGTCAGACCACACCTGGGTCATGACAATGGCGCTCACCACCGGGTTGATATCCTGGGCTTCGTCCAGCAGGATGCAGTCAAAATCCAGGACGGGTCCGGACAACTGATACAGCTTGAGGTACCCGTCATGGAGCATGCCGATATCAGGATGTTCGCCGGTGCACATCAGCCGGCCCAGCTGGTTGGTATGGGTTACCAGATCCGGCATTTTTTGTCCCTGCCGCTGGTAAAACCCATGGGCCGCAGGGGATACATGGGAAAATGCCACCACCGGATCAGCAGATACCAGGTACCGGTGCAGGGTTTCCATGGTGAACCGGGCGGTTTCATAATTGTCCAGATTTAGGGCATCCATGACCTGATTGGCCCGAAACCGCTGCACCAGCCGGTCCTTGTGCAAGATTGCCTTGGCCTTGAACGCCAGGGAATGGGCGGTGCGGGCAATGACATTGGGGGGAAACTTTCTGGCCGCTTCCTGCTGTACGCTTTTGTTGAATGCGATGTACAGAAACCGCAGCCCGGGCCGTTTTGCTGCATAGGACACCAGGGTTGTGGTCTTGCCGGTGCCGGCAAAGGCCAGGATCTTGAGGATCCTGCCGGGGACCGGATCCGTGTCAATGATCTGCTGCTGTTCAGATGTGGGGTGTATCATGGGGTAACGGGAGGGGCTATTTTATGGAAAAACCCTTTTTCCTTATAAAGGCCTTCATGTGGGGCCGGATTACCTGACCGGTGAAATCCGCCATCTGGCGTGTCCAGGTCCGGTCCGTGAGTTTTGGTGCGCGTTTCTCATAATAGGCTCTAATAATACCGTCATAGGCCGCCATTTCCCTGTCATCGATTGTTTCCGGAAACCGGTCCTGATGGAACACCATGTTCAGGGGCAGCCGGGGTTTGGGTGCGGGATCATCATCCGGATACCCCAGACACATGCCGAATACCGGAAAGGCATGTTCGGGAATATGCAGCAGGTCGCACACCAGGTCCGGATCATTGCGGATTCCGCCGATGAATACCCCGCCGAGCCCGGCAGACTCCGCACCCAGCATCAGGCTCTGGGCTAACAGAGCCGTATCCACTGTGGCCACCAGCAGCTGCTCGGTCCACCCGGTTTCAGGGTCCACGTTACGATTGCGGCAGGCAGACACCAGTCGGGTCAGGTCAGCGCAGAATACCAGGAATACGGGCGCCTGGGCTACCCAGGGCTGGGGACCGGCCATGTCCGAGATTTTCTGCCGGTTGTCCGGGTCGGTCACCTGAATGATGGTGTATGCCTGTACATGATGGGAGGTGCTGGTGCACTGGGCAGCTGTTATCAATGACGTAAGCAGGTAAGCATCCACGGGTCTGTCAGTAAATTTCCGGATTGACCGGTGGGCGGACATAATTTCCAGAAAAGGGGTCATGACGGTTCCTTTTATACATGGATTGTGCTGTTTGATCCCAGGTTATCACCTCCAGGTGTTTGGTGCAAGTGCTGGATGATACAGCTGGATATTTGCCATAAGCATGTCGGGTTGTTAATCGTTCTGTGCAGCACTCTGTCCCACAGGCCCCGCCCCTGTTGGCATCCTGTGCCCGGCTCGAGATCTGCGGGGGCCTGTTTGCACAAGAACAATGAAGTGCGGCAACCCGCTCTCTGTCTGAAAACCATCCCGGCTTATTTTACCAGGCCCCCTCCGGATCTGACGGTCCGTTCACAGGACACCACCAGGGGCTCCCCATAAAAACGCACGCTGCTATAGCAAATATCCACTGGTACAGCACAGGGTGATCGCATGAAGATAGCGTGTCACACGGCACCCGCAGGGGGCGGGTATCAAGCAGCTGAACAGGATGTGGTTACATGCGATGCCCTGGGATAAAACCATAAGGAGTCCCTCATGACAGATCAGGCGTTTGATGCATTTATCGTGGAAGAAACCGCTGACCGCC
>JAABTU010000266.1 GCA_011389715.1 Desulfotignum sp. | reverse complement strand
TACGGTCCATCAAACGCTGTTCAATGTCTGCCATGGACCAGGCATAGGCATCATCATCATTTTCATTTCTGGCATAGGCACAGAACCGGCACCGGTTTTTGCAGATGTTGGTATAATTTATGTGCTGGTTATAGATATAATAGGCTTTTTTGCCGTGTCTTTGAGATCTGACATGGTTGGCAATCTGTCCCACCCCCATAAGATCGGATGTTTCATAAATACAGATCCCGTCTTCCTTGGAAAGACGGGATCCCTGTCTGGCTTTGACAAAAATCTGTTCCAGCCGTTGATCCGTGAATGTTATGTTCATCACCGCCTCTTTTTTCTTCTGACAACCTTTCTTTTTTTTCTGGGTTCTGCTCCTGTGTCACGGGATGCAGCCATATTCAGTTTTGGGTCATCCAGGTTCTGCTGGGAATAGGCACACGATGCCCTGGGGCATTTGAGCCCTTTTTCCCCTTCTGTGGTGGTTGTTTCCGTTAAAAACGGATTTTTGCACAAGGGGCAGTAAAAATGATAGGGCTTGTCCCAGCTCACAAACCGGCAGTCTCTGCTGGAGCAGGAAAAATATTCTTTGCCTTTTTCCGTTGTACTGGTAACAATTTTTCCTGACCCGCACACAGGACAGGACATACCCAGATCGCTTTCAAACGCGGCAATCTTTGCTGCAATATCATCCCCATCAGAATCTTCAGAAATGTTTTCACCAGGGGCCGGTGGTCGCGATTCCGGGACCGCCTCTGATTCTTTCTGTTTGCGGATCTGCTCTTCTTCTGCACGGATGCGTTCTTCCATGGCCTTGAGGCTGGCCTCACGCTCTGCCATGGCAGCTTCCTTTGCCTCCAGTTCCGCTGCCCGTTCTTCCGCCTTTGCAGCCATTTCTCTGGCATCCTGGAGCTGCTGTTCTTTTTCCTCAAGCACTTTGCGCTGTTCTGCCGCTTCTTGTGCCAGCCTCTGCGCTTCTTTGACTTTTTCTTCTTTTTCCGCCAGCTGCCGGGCCAGGTCAGCCGCTTTTTTTGCCGCTTCTTCCGTTTTCCGGACCTCTTCTCTACGGGCCTCGATCTCTTCCGGGGTTGGGCCCTTGTCAAACACATCCGTGACCTGGATTTTCTGCTGGTATTCATCTGATTTTTTCCGCCGGGTCTTCACCAGTTTGGAAAGCCGGTCCAGGTTTTCTTTTTTCAGTTTTCTGGAAACTTCTTTGTTCTCCTGGATGGCTTTTATTTTGCCGGCCTTCATTGCAGAGGCCCGCTTGCTGGCATTATCTCCTGATACAGAGACACCGCTGGATTTCAGGGATGCTGCAAAACTTTTTATGGCCAGGTCCAGGCTTTTACGGCCGGTATTCACTTCATCATTCATCTGGAGGACAAAGGCGATCAGGTTCATGCCCTGCATGCCCGGAAACATGGAATCTAAAAGCCCTGCCATCATGAATGCAGGCATTTCAGCATGCAGCTGCCCGTTGTCATCTTCGCACATGTATCCTTTTTTAAAACAAGCGGTTACAGCAGCTTCCAGATAATCATCATGTGCCAGGCCGATATCTGTCAATTCTGAATAAAAGTTGTCCAGCAGATACCGTTCCGGTGGAAAATCCGCATACTGCTTGATCTCCTTTTCCCTTTCCACAATCAGGGTGATACAGGCTATGGTGGCCAGGTTAAAGGACATCATGGCAGCATCCACATCCACATCAATAAAAGATATGATCTCCCGGGCCAGTATTTCATCCAGCTGCTGTTTTACATCCTCCGGGGTAACAGGGGCCTGCTGTGTCATGGGGTGTCATCTCCCTGGTTGATTTCAGAGATCATGTCTGCAATGCTGGATGCCAGCTGTTCCACCTTTTCGCTGCTCCGCTCCTTGAGATCCGCCATTTCTTCGGGGGCAGGTTCCGGAAAGACCTCATCATCCTTTTGTGATGTGGACATGTCCAGACATTCTCCCTGGCGGTTGAAAATCACAGACAGGGGCACTTTGATCTCAAAATCGAACCGGTATGCGATCTGGTTGTCAAACACCACCAGATCACCATTTTTATAGTCCACCTCATCCTGGAGGGCAAATTTGTGTTTCTGCAGCAGCAGTTTTTCTATGGCCTCCCAGTCAAGCTCCGCATTGATGGTATCGATGAATTCTTTTTCACTCTCCTGGATCAATTCCGGATCTGTCACTTTCATGGAATACCCCTTTATGTAAATCTCAAATCGATTTCTTTTGCAAAATGTAAAAAAGCGGCACCTGCAGGGCTTTTTATGTCGTACAATACCAGAGGCAGCTTGTTTTCAATGGATTTTTCAACTGCCGTGTCATACGGAATGTGGGTATCATATGCCAGATCTGCTATACGGGCCATATTTTCCATGGCTGAAACACGCAGGATATCATCTATTGCCTGCCATTGGTTAAAAACAAATCCCCCTATCTTCAACGGAATTTTATGATTTTTCCGAATATACTGTACCAGTTTGAGAAGGCAGTCACATGCTGCAGTTATCGGAGAACCGGGGCAGACAGGAATGATGAGCCAGTCTGCCGCAGCCATGGCCATGATACTTAAAAACCCGAAATTTGATGGTGCATCAACAATGATATAGTCGTAACCGGACGGGGCATCTTCCTGGATCAACAGCCGCAGAATGGTCTGGTTGGGGGCCCTTTCCGACAGTTTCAACGCAGTTTCAAACAGACCGAATCCAGCCGGCAGGATATCCAGGCCCGGAAGGGGTGTTTTCATGATGGCATCTGAAAACCGCGCTTTTCCGGTAAAAACAGATACCATGTCATGCCTGTGTCCGGCATCATCAGCTCCTGCCCATGCTGTGCTGCATCCCTGGGGGTCACAGTCGATGAGCAATATTTTTTTTTCATAAACAGCCAGGCAGGCGGCAAGATTGACTGCAATAACACTTTTGCCGATACCGCCTTTCTGCCCTGATATTGTCAACACGTTGGCCATAATTCATCATTTGTAGCACAATATAAAAAAATATCAATCCCCAACTGCGAATTGCCGGAAACCAGGATTGACTTTATTGCCTGCAATGGCTATAAAACCGTTTCAAACAACACCAATGCGGCAATATGAACACACACCTGACATATGCAACACCTGATCCTGCAGGGGTCCGTCTGCTTTCACACGGCCTGGGATGCCATCCGGTCACTGCCGGGTTGATCTGGAACCGGGGGATCACCACAGTTGATGCGGCCCGTTTTTTTCTCAATCCCAATTTTGACAACCTGACCGACCCTTTTTCCATGAAAGACATGCAAAAGGCTGTGGAACGTATCCATACAGCGGTTGTCAACAAAGAAAAAATCCTGATATTCGGTGATTTTGATGCAGACGGTGTCACCGCCACCACCCTGATCCATGAATTTTTATCCCTGGTGGATGCAGATGTGGCCTGGTATATCCCCCACCGCATCAAGGAAGGATACGGGATTGCACCATCCCATATCCACATGGCCGCTGCCCGGCATATCGACCTGATCATCACCGTGGACTGCGGCATCAGCGCCATGGAAGCTGTGACAGCTGCGGCTATGGAAGATATGGATGTCATTGTCACGGACCACCATGAACCAGGGGAGCATCTGCCTGCAGCATGGGCCATTGTGGATCCCAAGCAGCCGGACTGTGGATCAGGCCTTTCTTTTCTGGCAGGGGTGGGGGTGGTTTTTTTTCTGGTCATGGCCCTGCGCAAATTTTTCCGGGAAAAAGACATATGGAACGACTTCCCGGAACCCGGGCTTATCCAGTTTCTGGACCTGTTTGCCATCGGCACCATTGGGGATATGGTACCTTTGGTCCATGAAAACAGGATATTGTGCATGGGCGGCATAAAACAGATAAGAAAAAATCCCAGACCCGGTATCCAGGCCCTTGCAGGGGCAGCCCGCATAGATTTGGGTCAGCTGGATTCCGACGACATATCCTTCAAAATTGTTCCCAGAATAAATGCCGCAGGCAGAATTGCCCATGCCAGGATCTGTGTCTCCCTGCTCACCAGCCGGGAAACTGCAGACGCAAGAAAAACCGCTTTTCTGCTGGATGAGCTGAATGTCCGGCGCCAGACCATTGAGCGGGACATTGTAAACGACATTGAAAACCGTATACTGCAGGACCCTGCCCTGCTCAGAGACCGCCTGCTTCTGCTCTGGGACAAAAAATGGAACCCCAGTGTGCTGGGTATTGCTGCATCCAAACTGGCAAGAAAATATGTGTGCCCGGTGCTGCTGCTGGCGTGCAACGGGGATACGGCCATGGGTTCCGGCAGAAGCATCAACAATATCAACATTCACCAGGCCCTGACAAAAAATGCCCATCTCCTGGAAAAATTCGGGGGCCATGCCATGGCAACCGGATTTACCCTGGATAAAAAACGGCTGCCGGATCTGGTATCCGGCCTGAATACCCATCTGGAAACCCATTATTCAGAAACCGATTTTCTCAAAACCCTGACCATCGATGCCCGGATCAGCCTGGATGATATCAGCTTTGACCTGGCCCTTGAACTGGACCGGCTGCGTCCCTTTGGCATGGCCAATCCTGAACCGGTTTTTCTGTCCCGCCGCCTGAAGGTGGTATCCTCTCATATCATAGGCAGCTCCCACCGCAAAATGCTGCTGCAGCAGACGGATAATGCTGCCGGACCGGTGGTGGAAGCCTTTCACTTTAATGCGCCCGATATCCGGCAGGCACCGGCGTATTACGACCAGCTGGCATTTCGGCTGAAAATCAGCAAATTCAAGTCCCGCACCCCCCAGATGATTATTGAGGACACGTAGATTTACCCTTGCTAATTATCCTGTTTTTATTATATAATTGTTGATTAACATGAAAATCAAACCGTTTATAAAGGTAAGGAAACATATCCATGGCCAAAATATTTTACTCAGGAAACAGAGAAGCAAAACTGCTTTCCAAGATAGAATCATCAAAGGAAAGGGAACGTATCAAAACCATCAGCACGATCCGGGACAATACCGATTTTTTTGCCAATAAGGTTTCCATGAAACTCATTGAAGACGGCCTCATCGAAACCGTGAGCAAATCTTCCATTGAAAACCAGATCGTCCGGTGCCTGGACAATCTTATCAAATCAGAGGATTTTGATATTGACT
This sequence comes from Desulfotignum sp., assembly GCA_011389715.1. Taxonomy (GTDB): domain Bacteria; phylum Desulfobacterota; class Desulfobacteria; order Desulfobacterales; family Desulfobacteraceae; genus Desulfotignum. Next base: position 10,585 of record JAABTU010000266.1, on the reverse strand, counting down.
ACGCAGTGGCCCCGTTTCGCACCCTGGTTCCCAATCCCAATATTGCCAGCCTGTATCTCACCGCCTTTGTGGTGGAAAAACTGATCAACCACAAAGATGTGGTGGATGTATTCGGCAGTGACGAAGATATCTACTACTGCATCCACAAGCAACTGACCAGCCTGCTGGCGGATTGATGCATCCTGCCAGCAGGTGGTGTTTTTCTATTTTTTAACCCAGGTACCATCCGGTTTCTGGATATAGGTGCCCGGGGCTGCCCGTTGTGCAAGCTGCAGGGCACGGTTTTTTTCCACCACTTCCAGCTGTGTGTTCTGCTGGGACGCAATATGGGCGTAAATGGTTTTCCGGTCCTGGTTTTCATCCGCCACCAGTTGTTCATGGCTTTTCTGACTGCCCACAAACCCCAGATATCCCCGGTTGTTTTCTCCTATAACACCTTGTTTCTTAAGTTCTGCAATCACAGGAAGCCGCTCTTTCATCCGCTCCTTGATGCCCTGGGCAACCGCAGGCCAGGCAGCAGCCAGCATGCCTATCATTATTAGAAGTAGTACAGCCGTATTTTTTTTATTATTCATCTTCCTTCTCCAGTTCTTCCATTATTTTTTCTTCCTGTGCATCAATTTCTCCAAAAAAATCATCCAATGCTTTCTGCACCTTCACATTCACATCAATGGTGATGTGGATGGGTTTTATCTCCACAGGCTTGACTTCCACTTCATGGCTGGTGCTGCAGCCGCCGGACACCATGAAAGCTACCACCAGCGGGATAATACAGTGTTTGAGGGGCATAATATCTCCTTTTATTTTATCAGTTTCTGGATCTTTTTACCAAACTGCATCACCTGGTTGAAGGGAAGATACAGATTCACATCCAGCTTAATGCCCTGGAAATGTGACCCAGGGCTTTTGGCATCCACCCGGACAAACGATCCCAGATCTTTTTTGTATACAAAGGGAAGCGGGCGGCCGGGCTTTCCATCCAGTTCCATGTTTACCGCCAATGTGTCTTTATCCGTGTTAAAAGTCAACTTGGCCCAGGTATATTCAAAATCTTTTAACGCTTCTGCTGCCAGATCCAGCTGAACAAACCGGGGAGAATCCACGGGTATGCCGGCCAGAAGCTTTTTGGGATTGTTTATGATGATACGCCCCCCCTGCCCCGGGGTTGAAAACAAAAACCCGTTATCAAAGGAGATATCCCCGTCTTTGAACCGGACCGGTATCCTGCCGTTAAGGGTGCCTTTTCCCCGGGAATGCAGTCCGCCCAGCTGTTCCAGCAGCTGATTCAGCTGGATCCTGTCACAATACACGGTTACCGAAACAGACCCGTCAGAAGAAGGAAACCTTACCGATTCCGTAGACACCACACCGCTGCACCATTTGACACGGATATTTTCAACCAGCAGGTGCTGATCCTCTTCCAGGGTGAACCGGATATGTGCATCGGTGAATGCAAAATCTCCGGCCTTAATCTCATCAATGGTCAGCACCTGGCCCGGGAAAGATGCCGGATTGACAAGGTCTTTTATGGCCAGAGTTCCCTTTATGCCTGCTGCCGTCATATCCATATCCGGCAGGGTCAGGGTTCCCTCATGGATGACCAGTTCAGCCCCTGTGGTTGCCTGGTTGTTGTTCCAGAGAAAAGACCCTTTGGCTGTCACATCAAAATCATAGTCAGCAGACCAGGCAGCTGCCGGCAGCAGGTTTTCAAACCTGAAAGGAGAGAACCTGAACCTTTCAGACACGGCATCAACCTTTACATGGGGGTCTGGTGCCAGTCCGGCATTTCCGGTGAAGGCGATGGACAGATCAGCAGCATCCGGCACCTGCACGATACCGTCAAAATCGACGGCTGCAGGGCCGGTTCTGCGGATACTGCCTGCGGCATCAAGATGCAGGCGGTCGTCATATACCAGCTCCTGTACTGCAAACCGCCCGGATCCTTTTGCTTCCGGAAAGGTGACAGGCAGACTGACAGATATGCCCCGGGCAGCGATCCCCATGGCCGGAGCAGACACACTTCCCTGGAGCAGTTCTGCGGCAAGATCAGCTGTAAAAGATCCCGGCCCCTTTTTTTTGTAGTCCCAAAAAACCCGGCCGGCTGTGTCCATCCGCCTGAAATCCACCGCATAGGTGTCATTTTTTCCATGAATCTTGGACAGTTGTGACTGCAGATCCAGGGTCAGTGTGCCTGCGGCCAGATCCCCAACGATATCCGACTGTATGGATGCCTGCCCCAGGGAAAACAGATTTTTTTCCCGGCGGACAAGGATCTGTGCAGACCGCACAGACATGGTACCTTCAACAGCCTGTTTGTTTCCCTGCAAAGCCAAGGTAATCAACGGCTGTTCCATATCGGCGGTCAGGTTTTCATCCGCCAGTACCAACAGGTCTGTGGGCTGGCTTTCACAGGTCACTTCAAACCTTGCATTTCCATCATCTGCAGGGGCTGTTTCCAGCAGGGTCCGGCTGGAAAATTTCAGATCAGACAGCAGCGGGTGGGTCAGGCCGAATTCCCCCAGAACAATGACCTGGCTGTGGTCTTTCAAAATTCTGGCATGGATGCGGTCCATGCCGAACCCGCGGGTATTTTCCGGATACAGTCCTGAGAGTGCAACCTGCCAGTTGTTGTGGGAGACCTGTTCGATGACCAGGTCTGGTGCACCTGACAGCATCGGGGCAAGGTGTTCCGGCAGAAACCGGGTCAGGTGGTTCAGGGCAAAGGAGAGGGCCTCCAGTTTACAGGATTGTATGTTTCCATCAAAATCCACCCGGGTGGCCAGAGAAACCGTTTGCCCGAAAGGATACATAGTCGCGCTGCACAAGGCGGTTTTTTGTGCTTTTTCCAGCAGGATCTCCATGTCCCAGGGAATTCTGACCGGTTTGCCTTTGACGGTCACCACCATTGCGGCATTTTGAAAAACAAACCGCTCGGGCAGCAGTGACATCCAGTCTGACACCTTTTTTCGGGCACGCTTCTTTCCTGCCGGGCTGTTTTTTGCATCCATGCCGGCAACATGTTCAGATACCCCGTCAATGGAAAGCCGGTTGTCGTGATACTTCGCCGTGATCTGAAGTCCGGAGATGACAAGCTCTTTTGCAACAGGCAGGTCGAGTCCCTGTGGATCATATGTTAATTGGACCAGGTCGGCAAAAATATCATTGCCAAAGCGCAGGTCAGACAAAAGGGTGCGGGTAAAACCCACGTGCTGAATTGCAAATGCAGCGTTGTGTTCAGTGAGAACCTGATGGTACCGTTTTTCAATAAACCGCTGGGCAAAAAAAGGCAGTCCTGCATACAGGACCGACAGGCCCAGTGCCAGAAAAAAAAGGATAACCAGAATATATATGCCAAATAATTTATATCGCATTTTTAATATGCACGGTTAAGAACATATCTCCTTTGGGTTGTCCCGATACTGACCTGCCCATGCCGGTCAGTCTCAGACGGGTTCCCTGGCGCACTCCCGGGGGAACGGATACCCGGTAAAGGGGTTTGTAAAACCCCCATGGAATGGTCACCAGTTTCTGGGTGCCGGTAAGGGCTTCCAGAGATGAGATTTCTATATCTCCTGACAGGTCACGGTCATTGGGTTCCGGGGCTGCCAGAATGGTCTGCAGCTTAGGGGTGTGCTGTTTTCTGGTATACCGGTTGATCTTCTGCTGGGTGCCGGTTCTGGGCAGGCCCTGGTTTATTTTGACAAGGACCAGCCCGGCAATGAATCCCCCGATATGGGCCCACCAGGCAATGCCGGCCCCTGCCCCCTGGCCGGCAGCATTTAAAAACTGCATCAGAAACCAGAATCCCAGAAAAATAAAGGCAGGAATTTCTATAAACCAGGGAATGATGATAATGGGCACCAGTGTCAGGATTCTGGACCGGGGAAACAATAAAAAATATGCCCCCATGACCCCGGCGATGGCACCGCTGGCACCAATGGTGGGGACCATGGAAAACGGATTGAACATGAAATGGCACGCACCGGATATCAGCCCGCACAAAATATAGAACCCGAAAAACCGGGCCGACCCGAAATGGGATTCAACATTATCCCCGAAAATATACAAGGACCACATATTTCCCAGCAGGTGCCAGAAACCGCCGTGAAGAAACATGTAGGAAAACAGGGATAACAGATGGTTGAACACACCAAAATGCCGGGATACCTCCCACACCGTGTATTTTGCCGGCACCAGGCCGAAATGGTAGAAAAAGCCTTCATTGTGCAGGCCCACCTGGAGCTGGACTACCCATGCCACCATATTCATGCTGATCAGGGCATAGGTGACAACAGGGACGCAGTCAGATACCTGATTGTCCCTGATGGGTATCATCTGACAACCCGCAGATGGTATGTCTGGTCACAATAAGATTTCAGGGCCTTGATGGTTTCCATGACCGCATCCTCAATGGTAAAATATGCGGTATCTGCACGCTTTTTGCAGGCTGCCGCAAGCGGTTTGTTCCCCGCATCCAGTCCCAAAAAAAACCGCAGATAATCCAGCCAGGAAAAATAGATATCCATGATTTTTGTATCATCCAGCCGGGCAATATCTGTTTTTGCCTTCAAGGACAGATCTTGAACCAGCATCTGGACTGCCGCATCAAGAGAATCCGGGAAAGCCGGTTTTGAACAGCTGAGAAATGGGATGGGGCACTCATTTTCCTGTTCCAGAAACACAAGGTACAACAGGGTTTCCAGAATGAGTTTCACATCCTGGTACATTCCCGGGTCATGACTGGCCCGGGGACCCGCCACATTCAGGATGCTGATGGCATGTTCCCCCACAAATGACTGGAGCATCACTGCGGCTTCAAAGGGATCATTGACCAGAAGATCCAGGGCACAACAGGGTTTTTCACAGGCTGCTGCCAGTTCCAGTGTCAGCCGTGATCCGCCGGCAAGGCGGCTGCGGTAAAAAATAACAGTGCCCTGGGAAGCCATAATATTTTTCCGGGTCCGGTCCCGGTAATCGGTTGTGGGCATCTGGGTTAACCGGTACCGCAGGGGAAGCGGACCAGCCTCGGTTTTTCGTCCCTTCGGGACCCACCCGCCGTGGGGAATATTGAATTTCACGGCCACATCCAGGGCTGCCTGATCCGCACCTGTCTGACCGCCGGATATTATTTTGTCTATCATACCGGGATCCTGTCGTGTAAAAATATCTTTTCTATCATATCAATAAAGGGTATAACTGCAATAGCATTTTATGAAAATACCCTCCCAAAAGCAATGTTTTGCACTTATCCGCACCATGGGCATGATGGACCACATTGTGGACCATTCCGTCATGGTCGGCAATATCGCCCTTTGTCTGAGCAGGCACCTGAAAAAACACACCCCTTCCCTCAATGTGGAACTGACCACCGCTGCGGCCCTGCTCCATGACATTACCAAAACCAGAAGCTTGCAAACCGGTGAAATCCATTCTGAAACCGGTGGAGAACTGCTGGAAAACCTGGGATATCCTGAGGTTGGAAACATCATCCGACAGCATGTCATCCTTGACTGCTGCAAGGAAACAGCCCCGGTGTCAGAGCAGGAGATTGTAAACTATGCTGACAAACGGGTGCTCCACGACGAGGTGGTGCCCCTGTCCAAACGGCTGGAATATATTCAGATCAGGTATGGCAAAAACAAAACGTTTCAGAAACGGATCGCCGTGATGTGGGAAATGACCACGGCCCTGGAAAACAAACTTTTCAACCACCTGCCGTTTTCCCCTTCCCTGCTGCCGGAAAAGATTGTGCCCCATATCAGACGTCAATAGGTCAGACGCCAACAGGAAAACCTTTTTTCAGCGCGCTTCCACCACATAGCACTGGACAATATCAAACAGGTCGTTGATTTCAAACGGCTTGCCCAGAAATCCGTCCGCCCCCTGATCTCCGGCTGTTTTGGCGTGGGCTTTTACACCGGACATGACAATGCATGTCAGGTGTGGATGCTGTTGTTTGACCCGGGTCATGAGATCAAACCCGTTCATTACCGGCATATCCACATTCAAGATAAGGATATCAGCCCTGCCGCCTTCCTGGAAATACTGTCTGATCTGTGTACCGTCCCCAAAGCCCTTTACTTCCCGGTTTACACAATAACGCAAGGCCGTTACCATCAGGTGCAAAAGTGCTGCATCATTTTCAACAACCACAATTTTTACGTCTTGAATAATGTTTTGCCTCCGTAAAAAAGTCCGGCTCAGGCCGCATTCAGCACATCATGGAACAGCACCAGTTTTTTGGTTGCAAATGCACTTTCCATCAGGTTGTCAATATTTTCCAGAACCGCCTCCCTGCGGTGAATCCCTAAGGGACAGTCCTCAGATATGATGGCAACAGCCATGACACACAAAAGCTTGACCCGCTGTCTGAACAGGTGGGAAGAACCATGCAGCCCAAAACCGGACAGATCTGTGTTCACTACCATTTTATGCAGGGCTGCCGCATTTTCAAGCACCGCTTTTTTTCTGATTTCCCCTGTGGGATATCCAGTGAGTCTGGCCTTTATCATCACCATTAACAACTGAAGCCGCATCAGAATAATATGGTTTTCATCCATATTATCCGGGCGTATCTGGGAGGGGCCAAACTGTTTCATGTCATTATCCGAAAAAGGGGTCTGAAAAAAAATTGGGGTTGGCAAAAACTGTATCCGGTCCGTTTATGATATTTTGAAAAACCTTATCATGTAATCTGGTCAATTTCCATACGAATCTGCTGCAGCCGGGATAAAATCGTGGTGATTTTTTCCTGCTGTTCCGTTTTCCGGGTCTGCCGCAGATCAACCACCTGTTCCATATCTGCGTCCAAAGAGGCATACAGGGAAAACCGGTCCTGGATCTTTTCTGAAAAATCCCGGGCAACAGCCTGGATCAGCGGCACAAAATAGCTGTTTTTCAATCGGTCATGAAACTGATCTACCTGAAGGTCTGCCGCTGCCAGGCTCTGTTTTTTTATCCGGGCGGCAGCGGCATCAAACCCGGGGGCAAATGAGAAAGACCTGGTTTTGTCCCTTATAACAGACAACAACCGTACAAAAGTATGTACCCCCATCCCGGTAAACGCACCAGTCTGCATCCGGCTGGTATAGTCAGGGGAAAAGCCGGTCCTGGGCAGTGCCAGTCCCAGTATTTTTTTTATGGCCTGAACATCCACGCGCATGGCAGTATCCCCTTGTTCTGTCACTGTCTGCGCATCATCCGGCTCCCCGGCCGAGGGCCCATCCATGTTTCCATCTAATTCCATTGCAGGGATCGGCTGTAAAATATCAACCTGATAGGAATCGAGCAGCGATTGGAAATAGGTCTCCACACGCACTTCATTTTCAGCCACCAGGGCCTTGATATCCGGCAACACCTGTTCGATGACAAACAGGTCCAGTTCTCTTTTGAAATCCTGAAACATCAGATAGAGAATTTTTTTGATGCCAAGGGTTTTTATCCGGTGTCTGTAGGGTTCTACGTCAAGGGGGGTGTGACGGATAAACTCCCGGATTTTTTTTCGGATATGAACCGCATCATGTGCAAAAGACTTGTCCAGATCGGCTGCAATCTCCCTGGTCAGTCCGGACACCGCACCCGGGATAGAATGCTCCACAATAGATCTGAGTCTGGCAACATTTTTTCGTACCTGTTCGATCCGGTGTTTTGCATTTTTGCTGCCGTCCATGTCAGATACCGTCATTTGTGTGAACAGGCGCGCTTTTTTTTCCATGGCATCAACCATAAAACGCAGCCGCTCCAGGTGGCCGGCAACCAGCAGGGTGCGGTGATGGTCCCGGCATAAGGCAGAAAACCGCGCAAAAAATTGTCCCGCAGATTTTTTGCAGTACCCGGCCATGGCTGTATCTTCCTGCCACAGGTCCAGTCTTTTTCTGTTCCGCCGGCTCAAGCGTTTCTCCATGGTACAGAACAGGTCCAGCAAAGCGGAAAAAGAGTATATCTCAGGTGCCTGTACCAGCAATCCTACGTCCTGGCGGGTCTGATTCTCAATGGCCAGCAGATCTTCCAGGGTTTCGTGCTCGGACAGATCACAATTGTTGATAAAAATAATTTTGTCCGCCAGTCCCAGTTTCCGGATCAGTTCCAGAAACTGCATATCTGCCTGCCGCAGTCCGGTCCTGGAACTGATACAGTAGAGGATGAGGCTGGATTCCTGAACATAGTGCAAAATCTGTGTCAGCTGGGCCGGATCAGTGGAATCCGCACCCTGGCAGTCGGCGATTTCAATGTGGGGTTCCAGCATTTTTCCGTACAATTCCAGACAGACGTCCCTGACATAAAACGCATTGGCTGGATCACCGGTAAAGATTTTATGGTTTTCAAACTGTTTTGCCTCAAACACCAGGCAGCCCCGGTCGGGTCCCACAATATCCCTGCAGGTTTCATATCCTTCCAGGGCATTGCGGATAACCAAAGTTTCCGGACGTATCCCCCGGTCGGTGACGGGAAAATCCTGGACCATGTTTTCATACACCTGTTGTAAAAATGCCCGGTCTTTCTGCCGTCGCAGATCAAATTGCGCAACATCTGTTTTCCGGCTGTCATTTTCATCTTTTGGAAACATTTCCAGGGTGCTTCTCAAGGTGCGGTTGATATCATCCCAGGACTTGAGAAAAACCCTGGCGCGATTTTTGTTGCCTTTTCTGATACGGGTGGTAATGGATGTAACAACCCCGGCCCCTCTTTTTACCAGCTCTTTTCCGATCATGGCATTGATCAGGGTGCTTTTTCCGGATTTGATCACCCCCACCACCGCTATTTTAATCAGATTGGAACGGATCTGTTCCGGCATCCTGCGGCAGTTTTTCTTATAATTTTCAAGGGCACTTCCAGACATCAGGGGGATATCTTCCATCATCCGGATCACCGCCAGGGTGTCGGCTGCAATGGTATCAATGGTCTGGTATAGAGAAGTTTGAGGGGCCATAGTCACGGCGCGTAAGGTGTCAGGGGATCAACATCATGGCTTTTTCATACCTGAGGTCACACGGGGTGGAAAACATGATATCCCTGGTCATGGGACAGGTGAGCCATGCATTGTCATGGAGTTCATTGTCCAGCTGCATGGGTCCCCATCCGGCACATCCCAGCATGATCATGAAATCATCCGGGCCTTTCTGGACGGCAATGGCTTCCAGAATGTCCCGGGAATTGCTCAGGGCAAGCCAGTCGGTAACGTTAAGGGTTTCGTTCCAGTTGAACGGGGGGCCATGGAGCACAAATACGCCTGAGGGCTGCACCGGTCCCCCCAGATAAATATCCAGCGTATCCACGCTCTCATCACAGGTGATATTCAGATCTTCAAAAAGTTCGCGTCCGGTGAGCAGCGGGTGAATCTTGTTGACAATAAACCCCAAGGCCCCGGATTCATTGTGTTCACACATGCCGGTCAAGGTCTGGGCAAAGTTGGGATCCGGAAGCCCCGGCATTGCCAGAAGAAATTTGCCTTTCATGGTTTCAGGAAGAATATCAGCCATTGACCTGCTCCAAATTTGATCTTGTCATTTTCATTGTATTTGCACATGTGTCTGCTAAAGGAGTAGTTTTAAATATTTTACCTGGATTTGCAATAAAAAACATCACTGGCCTTTTTTTCTGCCATAGACATCATCAAACCGGACAATGTCGTCTTCTCCCAGGTATGGCCCGGACTGGATCTCAATAAGTTCCAGGGGTATCTTGCCGGGATTTTCCAGGCGGTGGGTGGTTCCCAAAGGGATATAGGTGGATTCATCCTCCTTGAGCAGAAATTCTTTGTCCCCCTGGGTGACAATGGCGCTGCCGGACACCACGGTCCAGTGCTCAGCCCGGTGAAAATGTTTCTGCAAAGACAGTTTGGCACCGGGTTTCACCGTGATCCGTTTGACCTGGTAGCGCTGGGACATGTCGATGGTTTCATAGTCCCCCCAGGGCCGGTACACTTTGGCATGGGTACTGGATTCCGGGCGTTTCAAGGCCTTGAGCTGTTTTACGATCTGATTGACATCCTGGACCCGGTTTCTGGGGGAAACCAGGACAGCATCCTTTGTTTCCACCACCACAAAAGCATCCAGTCCCACTGCTGCCACCAGGCGGCTCTGGGCATTGATATAGGAATCTGTGACACCATGGGTCAACACATCCCCCTTAAGAACATTGGCATCCTGGTCCTTGGCTTCTGTCTGATACAACGCGTCAAAAGAGCCCAGATCATTCCACCCGGCATCCAAAAAGATCATCACCCCTTTCCGGGTTTTTTCCATGACTGCATAATCAATGGAATCAGCGGAAACCTGTTCAAATATGGTTTTGTCCACCCGGAAAAAATCCAGATCCTGGTTTCCGGCGGCAATGGCTTTGCGGCATACGGCAACCATGTCCGGGGCCAGGGTTTCAAGCTCCTGCAAAATGGTTGAGGCCCGGAACAGGAACATGCCCGAATTCCAGCAGTAGTCTCCGGCTGTCAGATAGCTGCGGGCTGTCTGCAGATCCGGTTTTTCAACAAACCGTTTGATTTCACAGACATTGTCTTCCAGCAAAGCCCCTTTCTGGATATATCCATACCCGGTTTCAGGGGCAGTGGGAACAATGCCAAAGGTAAGCA
>JAABTU010000254.1 GCA_011389715.1 Desulfotignum sp. | reverse complement strand
ACCACCAGGGGCGAAGCTTGGGACAGAGTGCTGCACAGAACGATCGAAAACCTGGCATGCTTATGGCAAATATCCAGCTCACATGTATGGCAAATGCCCAGAAAATCCTTGACACGTATGGGTCTTTGGTGTATATACCCCGGACATTCAGTTATGGTGGGTGATCGTCCAATGGCAGGACTACGGACTCTGACTCCGTCAATCTAGGTTCGAATCCTAGTCACCCAGCCAACAATATCAAGGGTTTTCAACTTCGGTTGACAATCCTTTTTTCAGTCCTAATTTCCGAGTACCTGCTGTGTACCCATTTTTTATGGTCTCAACCGAACGATAAATTCTTCCGGTGTTTCAGCGGGCAATGAACAGATACCGTTTTCACATACATAGGCAGTGGCCCTGCCATGAGCTGCTTTTTTTCCGACAGCCAGGGGAATAATTTTTGAATTGGCAGCAGCCTGTTTTTCATCTGCAGCCACCAGAATCCGGTTGGGAACAAACTGCTTTCGGAATTTGTCAACAAAAGGCGCAGCTGCATCAGGGTTTCCAGGGGGTGTGATCAGAATAATTTCCACTGGTGTATCAAAAAAATAATCCACGGCCAGAAGCATCTCAGACAAAGCAGACGGGGTTTCGGTCAGCCGATGATGAAATGCTTTAAACAGGTTTTCCGCCCGTATTCGGAACTGATCATCAGTGGTATAGGAATACAGCCGCAGAAGATTTAAAGCCGCCACAGCATTGCCCGAGGGTGTGGCACCGTCATAACAGGATTTTTCCTTTGCAATGAGGGCCTCATGATCGGTTGCAGTGGTAAAAAAACCACCGTTTTCCGGGTCTTCATAAAATTTTTTTAGTACATCATCCAATGCCACCGCTTTTTTCAGCCACCAGATATCATGGTCAGCTTCATACAGGTCAATCAATGCGGCAATGAAAAAGGCATAATCTTCCAGAAACCCATTGTGCCGAACCTGACCGTCTTTATAACTTCTGTAAAGCCTGCCGTTGATATACAAATGATCCAGTATGAACCGGGCCGCATTCTTTGCCTGCAGCGTATATTCAGAATTTCCAAATGCCAGGCCTGCCCGTGCAAATGCTGAAATCATGAGCGCGTTCCATGCAGTGAGAATTTTTTCATCCCGCAACGGGGCCGGGCGCTTATTTCTTTCCCTGAAAAGCTGTTTTTCCGATGCTTCAATAACGGCGGTCAGGTCATTTTCAGACATATGTAGCTCTGCAGCAATTTCTTTGCGTTTTTTGGGGGTATGAAAGATATAGCGGCCTTCAAAATTCGGTGTCCCGCCTACGGCATAATATTTTTTAACAATATCTGCGCGCTCTTTGCCTAAAATCACGTCCAGTTCTTCCGGGGTCCAGGTAAAATACCACCCTTCTTCCATATGGCCGGAAATATTTTTGCTGTCCGCATCTGTGGCAGAATAAAAGGCCCCTTCAGGCGATGTCATATCCCTGCCTGTATATGCAAGAATTTCGTTGACCACCCGCTGAAAATCTGTATTGCCCGTTGCCTGCCAGGCTTCCAGATAGGCCGCCGCCAAAAGGGCATTGTCATAGAGCATCTTTTCAAAATGGGGTACAAGCCACTGTTCATCCGTGGAATACCGGTGAAATCCGCCGGCCACATGGTCGTACATCCCGCCCCCGGCCATGTGAAAAAGAGAATTTTCTGTCATTTCAAGTATATCCGGATCACGTGTTTTCCAATAATAACGCAGCAGAAACCGCACCGGCAGGCTGGAGGGAAATTTCGGTGCCCCGGAAAGGCCACCGAATCGCGGATCATAATGTTTTCGGTAAAAGGCAGCTGCTTTCTGCAGTATTTCTTTGCCGGGAATACGGTTACCGGACTGGAATACCATGGCCTGACGGATAGCCTCGGTGATCTGCTGGCCCGCCTTTTCCACCCGTCCATCCTGCATATGAAAACTCTGGTTGAGTTTTTCAAGGATGGTGAGAAAGCCGATTGCCGCACCACGGTCGCCGTCCCGGGCCGGAAAATAGGTAGCCCCGTAAAAAGGTTTGCGGTCAGGTGTCAGCCACACGCTCATGGGCCAGCCGCCCCTGCCGGTCAGGGCCTGGACCGCGGTCATGTAGATGGCATCGATGTCCGGCCGTTCTTCCCGGTCCACCTTGATGCATACAAAATTTTCATTCAGGTACCTTGCAATTTCTTCATCTTCAAATGATTCTTCTTCCATTACATGGCACCAGTGGCATGTGGCATATCCAACGCTCAGGAAAACCGGCCGGTTACGCTGCCTTGCTGTTTCAAAGGGTTCATCTCCCCAGGGATACCAGTTGACCGGATTGTGTGCATGCTGGAGAAGATAGGGGCTGGATTCCAGAAACAACCGGTTGGTGTATCTGGCCCATCCATCGGGCCGAAGGTGTCTTGTCCGGGGCTGGTAATCCGGTCCGCGCAGCTTGGCAGCGTTTTCAAATTTTTGGATCAAATCTGTATCATATGGTTCCGCTCCGGGCTGGGGTGTATTAAAACACGCTGCTGACAGATTTGTTTTTGAGACTGAAGCGTTTGTCATGAAGTTACCTTTCGCAATACCAGCAGCATGAAGCATAATACGGCTGACTGGCTGCCTGTTCACTGATTTACACAAAAATGCATGTACTTATATAACAATATAAATCGGTTATTTGAAAATGCTACTTTTTGGGATGGTTTTTTGCCTTGGTGATGCATAGAAACAGGCAGCATCCGTTTTTAATCCTTGACAAACATAATGTGAAACAATAGGTAGATTCTAAACCTAATAAAGAGACCAGCTGTCTTTTTTCCTGATTGACAAAACACCTGCACCCCATTGAAAGGAAGGCCGGATGGAGGAGATGGAAGAAATTTTTGAATTACATGAATCAGAAGGCATTTATATTGACATCGGTACCCAGGTGTACATTGACATTGACGGGGTTGATTTTACGGTTACCAGTATTTTTATCGGCCTGCTGAAAAATGAATTCTTGATTGTCACGCTTCCCAGACGGTTTAGAAGCGTTAAGAACAAGTTGTATCCGGGCAGCAAAATGGTGGTGAAATACCTGTATGACGGCTGCGTATTCGCGTTCCAGACCAGCGTAATAGAGATCATAACCAATCCCATAAGGACCCTTGCCCTTGAATACCCCAAAATAGTCCAACAGCGTGAACTGCGCATAATCAAGCGCAACAATGTGGTGATCCCCGGACGGGCGGAAGCCAAAAAAACAGAATTCCCCATCGTGATATTTGATATCAGCAAAAACGGGTGCAGGTTCACCTACCATGATACAAAAAACATCACAACCCTGAAAGAGGGTGATCTGCTGCGGATTTATTGCCGGTTTCCGGGTATTACAGAAGAGATCGGGGCCTTGGCCATTGTGAGAAATGTCAAACGCGAACAAAAACAGATCTCCGTGGGTACCAAATTTCAGGATATGACCAAAGCATTTTTAAATCCTTTGATGCATTTTTTATTCTCCATAGAAGGCTTTGAAAGATAAGCACCCCTAAACCATGCCGATTTGCAGACATCCGGATTATGCAAGCCGCCCCCGCTATTTTGATTCCTGGTTCTTGACAGAACGAATTTCCCCGGTTTCCGCCATCAGTTTGAACACCTTGTAACCCCGGTCTCCCACGAACATTGATGTGCCGACCCCGCTGGCAGCGATGGGGCTTTTATAGCTGAGAACAACGACCCAGAATTTATCGTCATCCGTCAGTTCAGCTTCCTCAAACAGGATTTTTCCCAGGTCATTATCAGGATACAGCTTTTTCAAGTGTTCTATGGCCCTGGCTGATGCGTCATTGACATTGATCATTTTT
>JAABTU010000253.1 GCA_011389715.1 Desulfotignum sp. | reverse complement strand
CCTCTTTTTGGGAGGTGACTACAGCATCAAATTTCCGGGACAAATCGAACTTTTCAATCGCGTCATCCGCAATCCAGACACAGTAATTACATTTTTTCTCGCCATCTTTGAGAATTTTAAAAAAATACCGGAAGGTCTCACTTCCAGGCTTTAACCCTTCTTGGATCTCATAATTCTTATATGTCCACTTTTCCTGCATGTTATCCTCCTATGTAAAAAAATTGCTGTTTGAAAAAACCAGATATATCCATACGATCGGAATTGCACAAATACTACCCTGCAGTCAGGACAGGCCAAGATACTATTTCGGTGATCCTGGCGTCACCTGCTGTAAATTCTATCCGCCCGCCCGGGTTCTGAACACGCCTTCGATAATTCCGAACCAGGATTCAATCCCCCAGAATTACCCCAGTCCAAAAGAGGCGGTTTCAAAAACCCCCGGCCTGTTACGGTCAATGGGCGCCAGGGCGGTGCCCGAAATATCACTGTCAGTTCCCGCGTCATCCCTGGTCCGGGCATCGGCTGAAAAAGCCGGGAAAACCATGAACATTGATACCATCATATATTTCAGCAGGGTTGCCATATGCGTATACTCTATTTTTCCATGTCCTTTTTAGGATGTATTGAAAAAATAATAAGCACGGTTTGGGAAAAAGGCAATGATGGTGAATAGACACAATACCAGACCAGCTTTCCGCAACGCCGCTGATACGGATATTGTTGTCAAAACAAGGGCAGTTTTTTACATGCAACCTTGTTATGTGATAAACGAGATTAATAGTTTCGGACGTTTCAACTGTGTTCAATGGGTACAATATTATTTCAGAATCTTTACAAATACTGTGTTCCGGCTCTATAATCTGAACATGTGGACAAGGTGCAAATACTGGCCCCCCCGCCTGATCATACTTGGATTTGCCGTTTCCATGGTGATGCCCGCCCCCAAATTCATCGTTTCCATGGAAGATGCGGAATTTGTTGTCTGGATGTTATGACTGATTTGGGTCCTGGCATTTCCCGCCGGCTTTTTTATGCTGTTGGTTTTGACAGACCTGTTGAGAAGGGTGAAATAAAAACCTTTGATCTGTCCGGTTATCATTCATTTGTTACCAGATAAATCCAAACTGTTCATTATATTAAAATGCTTGATTTTGCCAGATCTTCCAAGTAGTTTGTTCCCCAATGTATTCAGGTCGGTTTCCTGGATATCAGCCAAAATGTTACATTGTACAATAATGAGACAAAACATATATGACAGAATTGGTTTTCAACAAAATCAAACAATCTTTGCATGCAACCGATGGGCTGTATCACCGCCTGGTACTCCTGGCGGGCGAATCCGGTTCCGGTAAAACGGACGCGCTCCAGAAGGTGGCAGATGACCTGGAAACATCGGTTATCAATATCAATCTGGCCTTTTCCCATGAGCTGCTGGATCTGACGGCCAGGCAGCGCTCCCTTCGGGCGGCAGCCATTCTGGATCAAATTGTGGACAAAGCCGGATCACCTGTGGTACTGGATAATCTTGAAATTCTGTTCGACAGAGAGTTGAAACAGGACCCGCTCCGCCTGCTGCAGGGCATATCCAGAAACCGTTCCGTAGTGGCATCATGGAACGGCATTATCGATTCAGGCAGGCTTTTGTACGCTGAAGCCGGACATCCGGAATACCGCTGCTATGAGCAGGTGGATACACTTATTGTGGGTATGGAGGGAACAGCCACCATAAATAATGATAAATAAAAAAAGCAGGACAAGCATGAAATACGGCGAACTTATCCAGTTTGATCCGATTGAGACGGTCATTCAACTGCGTGATGCAGATAAATCCAGCACAGCACATACCCTTGTCAACACCTATGTCATTTCCGATGACATGGCTGAAAAATTGACCGGGAATGTATATAAAGATGACAGGATTGAAAAGAAAAACGTTGAGGCGGTGTTTCCCCAGCTTCAGTTTGACCGGCCGGTCGACAACAAGGGCCTGCTGGTTGTGGGCAATTACGGTACTGGTAAGTCCCATTTGATGTCGGTTGTCTCCAGTATTGCATCGGATGCATCCGTGGTACCGGATATAAAACATGAGGATGTCAAGGAAGCTGCCGGCTCTATTGCAGGCTGTTTCAAAGTCATACGAACCGAGATCGGTGCCAGCACCATGTCCCTGCGAGACATCCTTGTGGCTGAGCTGGAAGAAAACCTGGAGAAAATGGGTGTGACGTATGTGTTTCCTGATCAGTCATCCACCCGGAATCACAAATATGCGTTTGAGGACATGATGGCCCGGTTTGCCTTTGCCGCCGACAGCATCCGCCGGGTAAAAGACCGGTTTGAGCAGGTGCTGATTGCCCGCAAGGATGTCAAATTCGTGGTGGCCAGGCGCCTGTTGAAAAAAACAGCGGCGCAGCAGGCCAGAATCCGTGACCACCTGACCCCGTTTGCCAGATACTATGACAGCATGAATGAACGCATGGATGAGTTTGTTCGACTGTTTCCCGTGCATCCGGATTACATCGACACCTTTGAACGGGTCACTGTGGTGGAAAAGCGCGAGGTGCTCAGGACCCTGTCCAAAAGCATGAAAAGTGTTCTGGACAAAGAGGTGCCCCTTGATGAACCCGGTCTGATAGCGTTTGACACCTACTGGCATACACTCAAGCAGAATGCCTCTTTTCGTGCTGTCCCTGAAATCCGCGCGGTCATCGACTGCAGCCAGGTGCTGGAATCCCGCATCGAAAACGCCATTACCCGGAAACAATACAAACCCATGGCTTTGCGGTTGATTCATGCCTTGTCCGTCCATCGCCTGACCACCGGTGATATCTATGCGCCCATGGGCGCATCCGCACAGGAACTGCGGGACCGCCTGTGTCTGTTTGATCCGCTGATTGCGGAACTGGGGGGAGAAGAACCGGACAAGGATCTGCAAACCCATGTGGAAACGGTGCTGCGGGAGATCCATAAAACGGTCAGCGGCCAGTTCATCTCTTTTAATGCCGACAATCACCAGTTCTATCTGGATCTGAAGAAAACCGATGACTTTGACGCGTTGATCCAGAAAAGAGCGGAAAGTTTAGGTGTGAACAAGCTTGACCGGTTCTACTATGAGGCCCTCAAAAGGGTCATGGAGTGCCAGGACACCACGCATGTGACCGGATACAAAATCTGGCAGCATGAGCTGATCTGGCAGGAACGCCGGGCGGCCCGCACCGGGTACCTGTTTTTCGGCGCCCCCAATGAACGGTCCACTGCTGTGCCCCAGCGGGATTTTTATCTTTATTTTATCCAGCCCCATGATCCTCCCCGGTTCAAGGATGACAAATATGGTGACGAGGTGTTTTTCCGTCTGAAGGAACCTGACGAGACGTTCCAGACCGCTTTGAAAAGCTATGCAGCGGCCTTGGATCTATCCGGCACTTCTTCAGGCCATGCCAAGTCCACCTATGAGGCCCATGCCAACAGATTCTTGAAACAGCTGGTTCAGTGGTTGCAGAAGCATATGGCCGATGCCTTTGAGGTTACCTGCCAGGGACGGACCAGGCAGATCATGAACTGGGCCAAAGCATCCGGTAAATCTTTAAGAGACATCACCGGCCTGGCTCCCCATGAAACCATTAATTTCAGGGACCTGATCAACACCGTTGCCGGTATCTGTCTGTCCCCGCATTTTGCGGAACAGGCCCCTGACTATCCTTCTTTTTCTGTACTCATTACCGGCAGTAACCGGGGTCAGGCAGCCCAGGATGCCTTGCGGGCCATAGCCGGTCTCAACCGCACCAGGCAGGCAGCGGCCGTGCTGGATGCGCTGGAGCTGCTGGATGGTGAAAAGATCGATCCATACCAGTCCAGGTATGCCCGGTTCATCCTGGATACCGTCAAGGCCAAGGGCCATGGCCA
>JAABTU010000252.1 GCA_011389715.1 Desulfotignum sp. | reverse complement strand
TGATCTGCAGCATTTTTTGATTCAGATCCAGGTTGGCCCGGGCCACATCAATGGCTTTCTGGATATACACCAGTTCGTAAAAGGAAGAAGACACCTCCGTGACAATGGCTTTAACGGTTTTGTCCACCTTGAGCCTGGAGATTGTGACCTCTGCCTCCAGCACCCTGGCCTTTTGGGACAAAGTGCCCGGAAAAGGAATCACCTGGGACAGGGTCAGACTCCAGTCCTGGGGGCCAAGCCGGGTTTCAATGGGCCGTGGAAAATAGGTGGCGGCCAGCTGGGGATCTGGATAGCTTTTGCCGACCCTGTAATTTTCAATAAAAGCCTGCCAGGATTTTTTGGACGCAGTGATGGCCGGACTGGACAAATAGGCATAGTTGAGAAGATCGGGCAGCCGAATGGTGGCGGCCATGCTGGATGCAAGCGCTGTCATATCTTTTTGTTCTGCCGCCCAAGCGTCGTTCTGAGAAAACGCCAGAATACCAACACACAGAAAAGCCAGACCCAGTTTGTTTTGCAGCCTTCCGTATTTTATTATTTTTCTGATTTCCATAAAAATCCGCCCTTACTTTAGGATGTATGGTTATTGTACAGAACATCCCGCATTCGCAGGTATGAACGAGCATACCACATTGTGATACTTTTTTACAACACCATAAAATGAATGACATTTATGCAATACACAGCGTAACCGATGGCATCAGCGTGGTAAAAAACCGCCCTGTGATCTGGTGCTCATGGATGTCAGAATGACAAATATCGGGGAGATGGAAGCGGCAAAGTTACTGCACATCACGCGAATGACGTTGAAAAAAATTGCAGCAGGTATGCCGATCGGTTTGGATTGACTTGTTCCGGTTCAACAGGCCCCTACGCTGCAGGCAGGGTTTCATCCGCCGGTTCGATCACATGCAGGGTCATGGGCTGATCCACCCCCTTCAGGTCTGCCGGAAAAGAAGAGATCACCTGCACCGCATCTGCCTTTTTCTCCAGAACTGCATCGGACACCAGGATCTGTCCCTTCCGGGCCTGTTCCTGGATCCGGCTTGTGATGTTGACCGCCGATCCCACCACCCCGTATTTGGACCGGGTGGCAGATCCGATATTTCCCACCACCACCTGGCCGGCATGGATACCGATGCCCATGGATAGATCCGGCAGGCTCCGGGCCTGTAATTCCCGGTTAACCTCAGGCATCCGGGTCTGCATGGCAAACGCGCACTGGACCGCCCGCCAGACGGTGTCCTGGACCGGTTCATCCAGAGGATCAAAAAACACCAGGATGGCATCCCCGTAAAAGTCCACAATAATGCCCTGGTATTCTTGAATTATCTCGATCATATGGGAAAAATACCGGTTCAGAATGGCCACGATCACCTCAGGTTCCAGAGTCTCGGACAGGCTGGTAAATCCCCTGATGTCGGACATGAGCATCACCGCCTCGCGCCGCCTGCCTCCCAGCTGCCCTGCTTCCGGGTGCTCCATCAGGGTTCTGGCAAAATCAGGGTCCACATACCGGCCAAAGCTGTTGCGGATTTGATCGCGTTCCTCCAGTCCTTTGACCATATCATTGAAGCTTTCCACCAGGTGCCCGATTTCATCTTTACTTTCCACAGGTATGGGTGATCCGTAATCACCGTCTGCCACAGCTTCCGCTTTGGTGGACAACTGCTGGATCTGGTTCACCATCCGGCACATGTGAAACCGGATCAATACCAGTACCAGACCCGAAAGAACAAAAATTCCCATGGCAAGGACATTTCTGTAAGTCACAATAGCGCCCAGAATTTTACGGCCGTCGGCAAACATGATAATGGTCCAGGGCACCTGGTCAAGTTTGTAAAAACCTGCCACCAGGTCAGGGGGATGGCCCCCGGAGCTAACCGTGCCAAAGGTCCGGGACTCCATTTTTTTCACGATGGCCTGCTCCAGGGGGTCATTTGACTCCCCCAGGGACCGGCGGTCCGTCATGGCCATGTTGGTATGGGCCATATAGGTACCAGTTTTATCAACAATACAGGCCATGTCACTCTGCCACCAGCCCAGTGACAGGATATCTTTGAGCAGGTAATCAAACTCCATGCGGATCTCAAGATGCCCCAGTGTTTCTTCTGAAGTCCCGGACAGGGTGATGCGCATGGTCACGGTCCTGCCGTCTTCCCCTGCATGGTATTGGGGTCCGGACACACTGGCGATTTTGGACCGGGAAAACCGCATGCCCTTGTGCATGTCCACATTCATCCGGTCCATATAGCCCATCCCCGGCATCCTTCTGACACTGACTGATTCTTGCGGGTCAGCCGGCTCATACCCTGCAGACACCACCCCGTCCATGACCTGCAGAAAATCGGTCACCTGTTCCGGAGACACGATTGCGGCGTTGCGGTCAGATACCTGGAACAAGACATTGAGCAGGTCCACCGGCTTGAGCAGCCGCATCTCGATGTAATGGGCCGCCCGCTGCAGTTTTACCACGGCGGATTCCTGCCACTGGTTCAACATGATGTCCCTGGCATACCAGAAACTTGCCACCCCTCCCAGCAGAAGAATCACCACCACCGGAATCAATAAAAGCAGAAGCAACCTTGCCTGCAATGTCCTGAATCTGAACCAGCTTACATCCATACTACCCCTTTTGATTTTACTATTTTTCCAGGTGCAATATTGTATTTACCACTGTCTTTTCCTGCTTGACCTTACGCTTATATGACCGGTTTCATTCACCTCTTATGATATGGTCTAATATATATACAGTCTGTTTTATGAAACATAACACCATTTTTCACAGGTATCCAATGAAAAAATCCAGCAGCCGCGAAACCCTGCTTTACCCTGGCCCGGTGCTGAAGATCAAGGCGGCATAAACATGAATCCACGCCCTTTTTCTCTGCTAACAGGGCGGTGAACCCACCCTTGCCGGATTGGATTTTTTCACCAAAGTGACGGCGCTTCAAAAAAATATGGTCCGGGCATTGTGGCCTGTGTGCTGGGCAAGACCATTCAGCCGGAAAGCCGCCCCGATACACCGCATCATCCTCCCAAGACAGTCTGACAGGTGTTGCTCCGATCAAATACGGGGTATCCCGCGTGATCTGCTGATAAAATATGTTTGACAGATATGGCTGCCGGGGCTATTTTACACTCCTGGCCGCAACCATGAATCTCAAGGACTGCTGAACATATGCAACCATCCACAACCCGAACCGTTCTCATGGATGCCCGGACCGCCGGACCTTTGTTCATGCTGTCCGCCGCCCTTTTTTTTACCCTCATGTCCACCTTGGTCAAACTGATGCCGGACCATTACACGGTCTGGCACCTGGGATTTATCCGCTGCTTTGGCGGGATGCTGGTGCTGACTACCGTGTTCAGCCGCAGAAAAAATCCCTTTAAAGGACACAAAATCCCGCTGCTGATCCTCAGGGGCTGTTCCGGCTCTCTGGCCTTTTTTTTTGTGGTGTCTGCGCTGCGCACCCTGCCCATGTCCACGGCAGTGGTGCTGTTTTATTCCTATCCTGCCTTTGCCGCCCTGTTCGGGTTCATCATATACAAAGAACAGGTGAACCGCCTGCAGATAGCATGCATTGCCGTGCTCCTGGCAGGCGTAGCCATTCTGTTCGACTTCCGGCTGTCCGCCAATGCCCTGGGCCAGGCCATGGCCATTATCGGGGCGGTGCTGGCCGGATTCACGGTCACCATTATCCGGTCTTTGCGGGAGCACAACGGCCCGGTGATCATCTATTTTTATTTCTGCACCATGGGCACTTTGGCCACCCTTCCCTATTGCCTCTCCCACCCGATTGTTCCTGCATCAGCTGTTGAATGGGCCATGACCGCAGGTATTATTGCGGTGTCGGTGGCAGCCCAGCTGCTCATGAACCAGGGATTTTTCTTCTGCAGGG
>JAABTU010000251.1 GCA_011389715.1 Desulfotignum sp. | reverse complement strand
GACAGGGTCAACGGATCCGCTCCCAGACAGGTGCCCAGGCGGTTCATCTCGGTCAGTCCCCGGGTGATGAGCGCAGCCCTGGGGTTCAGCCCCATGTTCATGCCGTCGCAGATGCCTGCGGCAATGGCCAGAACATTTTTCACGGCCCCGCCGATCTGGGTGCCCACGGGATCATCATTTACATACACCCTGAAGGTGGGACAGGAAAAAACAGACTGGACAAACTGCGCCACTTCCCGGTCCACGGATGCAGCTGCCACCACCGTGGGAATACCCGCTGCCACCTCCTTGGCAAAACTGGGTCCGGACAGAACCGCCAGGTTTTTGGGAGGAATATGATCCAGAATCTCTTCAAAAATACCGGTCATGGTCAGGTGGGTCTTGTTTTCAATACCCTTGGAGGCACTTATCACCACCGCATCCCCGGCAATAAACGGCTTCATCTGCAATGCCACGGTCCGCATGCAGTGGGACGGCACCACCACCAGCACCAGGTCTTTGTCTTTCACCACGGTTTCCATATCATTGGAGGGAGAAATGGATTCCGGCAGATGAACCCCCGGTAGAAATACCCGGTTTTCTCGAAAGGTTTCAATCTGTTCTTTCACCTCAGGTTCATATACCCAGAAATCCAGGGCAAAGCCTTTATCTGCCAGCAGTTTGGCAAGGGCGGTTCCCCAGGAGCCGGCCCCCACAACCCCGATACGTGTCGATTTTATATTGTCTGTCTGCTTCATGCACCCTTCCTGACCTGTTATTATGATATATCCAACGGGGTCACCCATACAACGGGATCAGTTCAACGGGATTTGTGTTATTGCGCTTTTTATCGAAAACCTGTCTGTCACAAAACCAAAAGCGCAATAACGCAATCCTGACCCATCTTGATACCTTGATGACCCCATCCTGATATACAGCAAACCGGTCCAACATTCAATCCATGTTTTTGGCGCATACCAGCGGGCCTAATGATAAAAGACCGCATGGTCGGTCTGCTCTTCCAGGAACCTGTCCACATTATCCAGCATACCAGGCCGGCAGGAGTCAAACAAAGGGGAGGATATCTCACGGTTGAACCGTGTTTTCAACAGCAGTATCCGGACCAGGATCTGGTCCTGAAACATAAAAATCAGCACATTTTCCTTTCTGTACCGGGCGATCCAGACATCTGCGGTGTCAAGTTCTCGTGTATAGGAAAAGTGGCGTTGGGTGACAAGGGCAGTCCTGGAATGGGGTTCACAGGTGATAAGGGTTCTGATGGCCGGCACATGGTTGATTTCGGCCAGGATCCGTTTTTTGGGAGCACCTGTTTTAAAGGCCCGAAACCCGTTTGTGGTATAGGAATAGATCCCGGAAGGGGAGATGGCCAGAACCTCCACCAGGATCACCACCACCAGCATGCCGAACCCCAGACCGACCTGCAGGGTCCGCTGCCGCTGTTTCCGGGTCATCCCGGCCAGGGGGTCCACAGCCAGTTTTCCGGCCTAAAGGGCCAGCCCCCCTTTGACGTCATTTACGGTTTTGTCATCAAACAGCCGGGCCACCAGTTCCAGGGAAAATTCCAGGGCGGTTCCCGCCCCCTTGCTGGTGATGCAGCATCCGTCTGTGACCACATTTTTGTCCTGGACGGTTCCCCCTTCAATCTGGCTGGCAAAGCCTGGATGACAGGTCACAGCCCCTGGTGTGACAAGCCCCAGGTGATGCAGGACCACCGCTGGTGAAGCACAGATGGCGCCGTAGAGTTTTTTTTGCACTGCCTGGTTTTTAAGAAGAAAGGCCAGGTCTTCTGAATTTTTCAGATTTTCAGCCCCCGGGATACCGCCGGGCAGCACAATCAGGTCATAGGCCTGGTCCAAGCAGTCTTTGATCAATACATCTGCTTTAAACCGGGTGCCCCGGGCAGCCGTGATATCCATTTCATCCACAGATGCCACCACCACCTTTGCCCCGGCCCGTCTGAGCACATCAATGATGGTAATGGCCTCCATTTCCTCGATTCCCTGGGCCACTGGTACCAATACGGTTTTTTCCATAACTGCCTCCTTTGGATCATGGGTAAACCAGGCCATGCACAATGGTATTACATACGGTTACCACCATGCTGACCCAGCAGCTGTTTTGCATACAGGGATGCGGTGATTTTCACCACTTTTATAATATGATCCCGTCTGGATGACTTGTCTTTTAGGGGAGAATTGCGAAATGTCATAAGAATACCGGTAATGGATGCCACAAACGCATGGGAATAGATCCGGGCGCTGTCTGCAACAACACCGTGGCGTGTGAGCAGCCTGGCAAACAGGTCAAAAAAGATCTTGGTCACGGAATCAAATTTTCCCATGACCGGATGGGTCAGGTTGTCCTTGAGCATCAGGTAGGTCATCATCTGAAATGTGGATTCATTTTCAATGAGATGTTCCACAAATTTCACACCGAACTGCTCAATACTGGCGGGTTTATCTGTTTCAACCATGGCTTCAAAATCTTTGCTGGCAGAGGATATATCTTGGAGAAAGGCTTCGTTGAACAGATCTTCCTGACTGGGAAAATACCGGTAAATGGTGGCAGGAGATATGCCGGCCTCTTCTGCCACTTCCCGCATCCCCACCTCATAAAACGGTTTTTTTGCAAACAGCGCCAGGGCGGATTCAATGACGATCTGTTTTCTGGCCTGTTTTTCCTTTTCCTTGAGTTCCGCAAACCGTGATTCAGCCACAGAAAATCCACCTTTTCCAGAGATTAATAAAAATTACTGCCACTGCTTTTTCCCTTATCATGACTGCCAAAGTCTGACAAGGCTAAATAAGTGCCTCTGGATATTTGCCATAGTAGCGTGCGCTTCTATGGCAAATATCCAGAAATGCCTTTGTCAAACACCCGTATTGACGATACTGCCCTGTATCTGGTATATTGCCACTTGTGAACAAAAAGAGAAATACAGCCATGAACCCAGCGATTAAAAGAGACCTGTTTGATTTTGAAATCGGTTACCTGACCCGCAGCCCCTGCCTCAACTGCCCCCGCAGAAAGGATCTGCCCAGGTGCCACGATGACTGCGATGTCCTGGACATGATCCAGACCACCCTGGCCAGAGGCATTTCCTGCCAGTCTTCCAGATATGAAAGCTGATGCATGTGACCGGCCCGCTGTTTCCTGAAACATCCTGCTCCCTTGCTGCACGGTTTTTGACCCCGGCAATCTTTGACCGCCTGTCCGGGCGTAAGACCGCCACAGGATTCACCCTGGCCCGGGCCATCCAATCCGGGCAGAAAAACCATGACTCGAGTATCGGCATCTACGCCGGGGATGCTGAATCCTATATCCTGTTCAGGGAAATATTTGATCCTGTGATCACAACCTATCACCAGATCACAGGATCAGTCCGCCATTTCGGAAACATAGAACTGCTGGATCTTTCCGACGTGGATCCGGACAAGGCGTTCATTCTTTCCTCCCGGGTCCGGGTGGCCAGAAATCTTTTTGCACATGCATTCCCCCCCCATATCAGCAGACAGGAAAGGCAATGCGTGGAAAGACAAATCCTGGATGCATTAACAAACCTGCCTGCCCCACTGAAGGGCCGCTACCATCCTATGGGAGAACTGGATCCCGGACAGATCCGGGACAGGGTTCCTGCCGGCAGGGCTTTTGCACCTGGAGACCGGTTCCAGAAAGCAGCCGGCATCCTTGCGGATTTTCCCCTGGCCCGGGGGGTATACGCCAGTGATGACAAAAAGTTTATGGCATGGATCAATGAGGAGGACCACCTGCGGATCATCTGCATGGAAAAATCCGGACATCTCTTTCAGGCATTCAACCGCCTTGTCATGGCACTGGACATGCTTGGCCGATATCTTGTGTTTGCATCTGATCCAGACTTAGGCTATCTGAACGCCTGCCCCACCAATATCGG
>JAABTU010000250.1 GCA_011389715.1 Desulfotignum sp. | reverse complement strand
AAACGGACAATTCGGTATTAATTCAAAGGCTTTGCGTAAATGCGTAAAGCCTTTTTTGTGTTTGCCCGGCATGGCGGGCAAACCCAGCCTGCGGAACGCAGGCGTCACCCCGACCAGGGGGAAGACAATCTGAATTGCAAGGGCGTTGCTGGCAACGGCAGGGTCTGAAGGAAGCAATAGGAATTGAGCGGTACATAGCGAAAGCGAACCTGATTCGGCATGATGGGAGGGTAAGCGTGCAAAATAGCGCAAAGCCCGATACCAGGTCAGTCCCATGGTGTGTTTTAGGGTGGCATTGCTCACAGGGTGTTCGCCTTAACCGGGGAAGCCTCATACAGTTCCTTTCAGGATAGGAGGCATCAAGGAGAAATCCGAGACAATCCGATGCAGTGTGAGGTGGCAGAAGAATCCGTAGTAGTATTGAAATTCCGGCCTGTGAAGCCTGGTAACAGAGGGGAGGGGAAAATCGGGATGACCTGTAGCGTGGTCTGCAGGGGCTGATCATGGCCAAAAGCCTGGTTGGTTGCGAAGGGAGGAAGTATATCAGAATAGTTTTGAAAACTGTGATGGATAGCAGCTGAAACAGAACATACTGGAAAAATTATCTGAAAAATGAAAATTCACTTTAAAAATCCATCCGATATCCACCGCATTAATGAACCGGTCAGTTTTGGCCTGCCTCTGCCGGAAGGATGGCTGACCCAGGGGGATGCCATATCTGTAACCACGGAAAGGGGGCGCGCCATGCCCTTTGGGCACAAGGTGACAGCCAGGTGGAAGGATGGTTCCATCAAATGGCTGCTGCTGGATATCCAGGTGTCTTTGAGAGCCGGGGAAAATATGGTACTTGAGATAGGGCGTGTGAAGGACAAATCAACCGTATCGGAAGTGCCGGAAGTGTCGGAAAATCTGGAAGATCTGGAATTTCAGGTCCATCACAGGGAGGACCGGATGGAAATCAATTCCGGGAACCTGGAAGCTGTGGTGAATACTCGGGGAGATTATGCACCGTTTTACAGGGCGGCTTTTGGGAAGAACCAGGTGTTTGCACCCGGCGAAACCCGGGTGGTTCTCACGGATGCCGACGGGGAGAGATGGTCTCCTTTTGTTGACCAGGCCAAAATAGAGCATGATACCCGGCTGCGTAAAACCATATTCTGTGCCGGCAGGTTTCAAAATGCCCGCATCTCTCATTTTCTGAGATTTTTCTGCCGCATCCATTTTTTCCGAGATACAGGGTTTGTGAAGTTTGAATTTACCATCCATAACAGCAAGGCAGCGGTTCACCAGGGCGGGGCATGGGATCTCGGGGATGACAATGCATTTTTCTTCCGGGAGCTTGCGTTTGTCTTTGATACGAAAACCATTTCCCCGGACAGGGTGTTTTACAGCCCGGAGCCTGACCGGCAGCCGGTGCAGGCGTGCGAAAGTGCTGATACCTGTATTTATCAGGAATCCTCGGGCCATGAAAACTGGCAGTCAAAAAACCATATGAACAAAGAAGAGAAGATTCCCCTTCGGTTCAGGGGGTATCAGGTGCAGCAGCAGGGCCGGATAACGGTATCAGGAGATCATGCCGCACCGCTCATGGGGGTGGCGGGCCGGGATGTCCGTGTTTTTGCCCGTGTAAAACATTTCTGGCAGAACTTTCCAAAGGCCCTGGCCGTGGAGAACGGATCTCTTTGTGTGGGGCTGTTTCCCGGGCAGTTCAATGATCTGTTCGAACTGCAGCCGGGGGAGCAGAAAACCCATACCTTTTATGTGGGGTTCGGGGAGGGTGTTGGTATTGGTGCAGATGCCGATACTTATGCGGGAATTGATACTGGTACGGGCGCTGGTACTGCTGAGGGTACTCGTCCTGATATTGGTGACTGCCTGGCGTTTGTGGATGACCCGCTGGTTCCACAAATCGATTGTGCAGCGTATCACCAGGCAATGCTCAGGCCCAGGCCTGTGCCGGCTGAAATGGTGACACCGCAGGCGGATCTGGCCATTTATGATCGGATGCTGGCGGGGTTTGTGGGGGATACGCACGGATATGAAAAGAAAAATATCCGGATCGATGAGTTTGGATGGCGCAATTTCGGTGATCTTTTTGCAGACCATGAAGCAGTATTCAGTGAGGGAAAACCGTTTATCTCCCATTACAACAACCAGTATGATGTGATCAAAGGGGCTTTGCTCCAGTTCATGCGTACCGGGAAAAAAGCGTGGTTTACCCTGGCAAAGCAGCTGGCAGACCATGTGTATGACATCGATATATACCATACCAGCGCGGACAAGTATCAGTATAACCATGGGTTGTTCTGGCATACGGACCACCATCTGGATGCCCATACCGCCACCCACCGGACCATTTCCAGGGCACACCGGCCCCATAAAAAGGCCGAAGCTTTCGGGGGTGGGCCATCCACGGACCACAACTATGCCACCGGGTTTGTGTATCTGTACTGGATGACGGGGCACCCGAAATACAAGGATGCTGTAACCACACTGGCCGGGTATATCATGCATATGCTGGACGGGCCGGATACCTTGGCTGAACTGGGCTTTCAGGCCATCCGGGATCTGCAGCAGCGTGTCGGATCGTTGCAAAATACCGGCGGGCCCGTCCTGTATGTTTTTGACGGACCCTGCCGGGCCAGCGGCAACAGTCTGAACACCCTGCTGGATGGGTATGTGTTGACGGCAGACCCGGAATATTTGCGGTATGCGGAACGATTGATCAGCACCGCAATCCATCCGGAGGACGACCTGGACCGCATGGAGCTGCTGAATGCTGAGATACGTTGGTTTTACACGGTTTTTCTCCAGGCCTTGGGACGGTATCTGGATATCAAGGCGGCAGAGGGCAGCTTTGATGATGGGTTCTGCTACGCCAGGCAGGTGCTTCTCCATTATGCCCGGTGGATGCTGGAAAACGAGTATCCTTACTTGGAAAAACCTGAAATCCTCGAGTTTCCCAACGAGACCTGGGCAGCCCAGGACCTGCGGAAAAGCGATATATTTGCCCTTGCATCATATTATACGCAGGATGAGGCATATCAACACAAATTTAAAAAAAAAGCCCATTTCTTTTTCAACCATGCCGTCAAAGAACTCGACAGCCATGATACCAAAACCTTTACCCGCCCTATGGTCCTGCTGATGACCAACGGCATGTCCTACCTTGAGATGACCCACCTGAATGCCGCTTCCGGCGGCTGGTTTCACAAAATCCATTGCCGGACGCCCGCCAAAAAGCCCTGTCGCTCCACTTCCCTGCTGCAGCGCTGTTTCAAAAATCTGACACATTTTTCATTGAAAAAAGAAATTGCCTGGGTTGTATACCAGATACGCTCCAGGCTGTGAAAGCATCGCACATCATGCATGATCATTTACTTTATGCAGCCAGAAACGCGCAGGCATTGACAACGTTTAAGATCGATCGCCGCTACCAGAATTTTGACACAACATCCATGAGCGTTCAGGGTGATTATGCGCTGTATTCAAAAGAAAATAGAGCGATGACGATGTCATGAAAATTGTTCATGGTCACAGTAAAGATAACCGACCGGATCTGAAACAGTTTATGGTAAAATGGTGTGCGTTGATAGAGACTTACCGGTCTTTGGTGCCGTAGAAGATAGTGATGCTTCTGATAAAATCGTCAACAACGAGGTGCTGACATCTATTTCAAAATTAATGGCCGACAACGGGATAAAGAATGAAGGGTTAGATATATTGCTGACTCAACCATGGTGACTCGGAAAAATCTTGAGAAAATAGGAGATGGTCTCCAGTTTATCAGCCGTTTACCGGTAAATTTTAAAGATTGCTCCAATTTAAGGGTGTTGAAATCAATGGCTCAAAAAGCAAAAAAATAATTATATTTCAATGAGTTATATTGAAAAAGCCTCTGTTTTAGTGTATAGTTGTTAG
>JAABTU010000249.1 GCA_011389715.1 Desulfotignum sp. | reverse complement strand
GTCGTCATGGGCCATGCTCAATACATAAAATTCCTTTTCATCATCATCCAGGAGCATGACATTGGCGCCCTGGGTTCCCAGCAATTCCTTGATTTCGCCGCTCACATAATGGAGCAGCTGGGGCAGTTCCGGGTACTGGGGCAGGGCCTGGCTGATGCGGTTTATGGCACTCTGGTTCCGGTCAACGCGTTTTTCCATGGTCACGTCCCGGAACACCATGACCATGCCTGCAGGGTTCAGGTCCTCATCTCTGTCGATTCCCACCCGGACCACCACATCCAGCAGCTGGCCGGTTTTGGTCAGACGTCTGGTGCTCAGCTTTAGTACATTTTTTCCCTGAGGCAGGGTTTTGATTTTTCTGGTCAGCTCGGACTGCAGATGCAAAGGGATATATTCTCTGCCCCGGGTGCCTTTGAGTTCTTCCAGGGTCCAGCCGAATGTCTGGGTAAAGGCGGGGTTCAGATAGGTGATCATGCCTGCGGCATCCCGGATCAGCACGGGGTAGGGAATAAATTTTAAAAATTTTCTGTGGTAGTCGGCGGCAACCCGGTCTTTTTTCCACAACGATTCCTGGTGCCGGAGCTGGTTTTCAAGATCATTTACCTGCTTTGCCAGTGACGCATAATTTGGTTTTTCACTCATGGGCATCCTTTTACACAAATAATACCAGGCTGGCCGCCATCACAGCCATGCCGGCTACCACACCGTACATGGCAATGTGATGTTCCCCGTATTTTTCTGCTGTGGGCAGCAGTTCATCCAGGGAAATAAATACCATGATGCCGGCCACTGCGGCAAACAAAAGACCGAATAAGGTGTCTGTGGCGTATCTGAGAATCAGAAAATACCCCAGCAAAGCCCCCACCGGTTCGGACAGGCCCGATAAAAACGAGAGGCCAAAGGCTTTTTTCCGGCTGCCGGTGGCATAAAAGATGGGAACCGATACCGCTATGCCCTCAGGAATATTGTGGATGGCAATGGCAACGGCAATGCTTATCCCTAAGGCCGGGTCCTGGAGTGCGCCGACAAATGTGGCAATGCCTTCGGGAAAATTATGGATACCGATGGCCAGGGCGGAAAAAAGACCCATGCGGTGCAATTTTTTTTTCTGCAGCGCCATATCCTTATCCTCGTCTGGAATTTCTTCTACATTTCGAATTTCATGGGGGTTTTCATAACCGGGTACCAGAAAGTCGATAAGGGCAATCAGGGCAATTCCTGCGAAAAAGGCCAGGGTGGTCATCAGATACCCGTTAAAGGGACCAAGGGCAGCTTCCAGAGAATGTCTGGCTTTGACAAAAATTTCCACCAGGGAAACATAGATCATGACCCCGGCGGAAAACCCGAGAGAAGCGGTTAAAAACCGGGTGTTGGTGCGTTTGGCAAAAATGGCCAGACCGCTGCCGATGCCGGTTGACAGGCCGGCCAGAACGGTCAGGGAGAATGCAAACAAAACCGTTCCCGTATCATATGTCATTTATCACATCTCCTGAAAAACAGTGTCAAAGCAGAAATCCATCGAGCAGCTTGTCTGCACTGCCTGTGGTATCTCTGATTCAGCTACTGGTTGTAATAATTTTTCCAGGGCAATGTCAATACGCATTCCGATACCCGGAGGTGAATCCCGGCATCATATGCTTTTTTTCCACGGTCCGGGCTTTGGCGAAACTGTCCAGAAACTTGCGGACATTGCCGGTGACAAAGGAGATGAGATGGATGTTTTGATCTGATATCAGATCTGCGGGTTTTCGGGAAATGGCGCCGCACACCAGCGTGTCAATTTCTAGTGATTTCAGGGTATTGATAAGGTGTACAGGAGATTCCGGATCAAAGGATGTATAAAACTGCCTGGTAATCTTCCTGCCGTCAATCTGGGCCACCAGCAGGGTGCGGGCGGAATCAAAAACAGGTGAAATCCGGTTTCCCCATATGGTGACAGCTATTTTCACAAAAAAACTCCATGTGCAGAATTGGTGTGCCAGTGTATTGCTGCACATGACAATTGCAAGGCCCGTGCCTGACTATGCCGAAATGTGAGGGTGTTGTTACAGATCTGAAAAATTTCCTGTCTGGCAGGCAATCCAGCGGATTGAAAACAAATGTTGCCGCCGGTCATCCCTGCTTCAGGGTCGCAAAAAAAGGACCTGTTCATTGGCATGGGTTGCATTTATAATGTGATGCCCAGTTTTTTAATGCGCCGGAACAGGGTGCTTTTATGTATCCCCAGGTCCTTTGCAGCAGCATTTCTGTTGTAGTTGTTTCTGGCAAGGGCATCAGATATCAAATTGATCTGTGCGGTTTTCACCGGATCGTCCGAGGGTTTTTGGGAGCAAGCCGGTTTTCTGGCCAGAAATCCGGGCAGGTGTTCCCAGGTGATGGTGCCTTCCGAACACAGGACAAATGCATGTTCAATAATGTTTTCCAGTTCCCTGATATTGCCGGGAAATGTGTGGGACATGAGGGCAGCCAACACCTCCTGGTCAATTGCCTGGATGAATTTTCCCTGGCGCAGGTTCATTTTTGAAATAAACCGCTCTACCAGCAGCGGCACATCTTCCATACGCTGGCGCAAAGGCGGCAGGGTGAGCCGTACCACATTTACCCGGTAGTACAGATCCTGGCGGAACTGGTCAGCAGCCATAAGCTCGGACAGGTCTTTGTTGGTTGCCGCAATGATCCGGATATCGGTTTTTTCCTTTTCTATGCCGCCCAGGGGTGTGTATTCATGTTCCTGAAGCACCCGGAGCAGGCTCACCTGGAAGGCTGGGCTGGTATCTCCGATTTCATCCAAAAAGATGGTGCCCCCGTGGGCCAGGGCAAATTGACCCGGCTTGTCTTTGACCGCATGGGTAAAGGCGCCTTTTTTATACCCGAACAGTTCGGATTCCAGCAGGGTGTCGGGCAGGGCCCCGCAGTTGATGGCCATGAAGGGCTTGTTTTTTCTGGGCCCCATGTTGTGGATGGCCCGGGCCAGAAGCTCTTTGCCGGTGCCGGTTTCCCCCTCGATGAGAACGGTGGCGTCCGAGCTGGATACCTGGGGCAGGATGGCAAAGATTTTTTTCATGGCACTGCTGTTGCTGACAATATCTTCCACCTGGAAGCTTGCGGACAACTCCTTGCGCAGCTCTTCCACAAGTGAAAGGTCCCTGAAAATTTCCACCCCGCCGATGACATCATTGTTTTTGTCTATGAGCAGGGAGGTGGACACGGATATGGGGATTTTTTTCTGCTGGCTGTTGATGATATATGCCGAGGAAGAGACATAGGGTTTGCCTTCTTCCATGGTCTTTTTCAGGGCGCAGTCCACCTCGCACATATTGGACCGGAATACCTCCCAGCAGTGGCGGCCGATGGCATCTTTTCTGCTGA
Source organism: Desulfotignum sp. (assembly GCA_011389715.1). Classification (GTDB taxonomy): domain Bacteria; phylum Desulfobacterota; class Desulfobacteria; order Desulfobacterales; family Desulfobacteraceae; genus Desulfotignum. Next base: position 576 of record JAABTU010000249.1, on the reverse strand, counting down.
TACCGGTGATCTCTTCTGCAGCCCGGTTGAAGGAGGTGATCTCCCAGTTGTAGTCAATGGTGAATACCCCGTCGGAAATGCATTCCAGGATCACCTGGGTGGTTTCCTTTGTCAGGGGGCCGAATATTTTCTTTTTATGAATCATGGGGTTTTTGCCTGAAGGTTAAATGGATTCCTTTGTTTTTATACACAAAACAGTCCGTAAATGCAACTGCGGGGCACAGGGCGCCCATCGCATGTAGCCATATCCTGTTCAGCTGCTTGATGCCCGCCCCTTTGTGGGTGCCGTGTGACCGGCTCGAGATTGGCATCTGACGATCCTGTCACACGGTACCCACACAGGGGGGCTATGTCAATATAGGGGACGCTGCATCTGCATGTCATTACCCTGAAAGGGTACCCATTAAGGCGCATCAGGCGGGTCTCAGGTACCGGACCTGTTCCAGATACCGGGTTTTGCACAGGGTTTCCACAGCTGCCAGGGTGGAAAAGGCCCGGTTGAAATCGGTTTTTCCCGTAACAAAAAGGCCGTGGCCGTAGACTATCACACTGTCGGATGATTCACATGCTGCAGGC
>JAABTU010000248.1 GCA_011389715.1 Desulfotignum sp. | reverse complement strand
TTCTTTGGTGATCAGGCTGCAGAATTTCATCATGGGGATGGGACCGATGGCCACAGCCAGGTTGACATCACCTTTTTGCAGCACATCTTTCAATACATCAGTAACAAATCCGTGGTGGCCATGGGACCCGTCATCGGTGCAGATGTGAAAATGATCGGATACGGCCCGCATTTTGTCTTCCATGATCAGCAGATCATAGCTTCTGGCACCCAGGATGGTGGTGACCTCGTTGCCGGCCTGTTTCAATGCCCGGGCAATGGGGTGGAGTACGGCGATTCCTGTGCCGCCGCCCACACACACCACTTTGCCGAAATTTTCAATATGGGTGGGGGCTCCCAACGGCCCGATAAGGGCAAAATACGCATCCCCGACCTGCAGTTCCTTGAAGCGGGCGGTTGATTTGCCCACCACCATATAAATAATGGTGATGGTGCCCTTTTCAGGGTCGGTATCCGCCATTGTCAGCGGAATGCGCTCTCCGGTTTCATCGGCCTGCAGAATTACAAACTGACCGGGTTTTGCTTTGCGGGATATGCGGGGGGCATCAATCTCATTCATTACAATGGTCCCCTGGGCCATTTCCTCACGGGCGACAATTTTTGCCATTGCTTCCTCCTGTTGTCATAAAACATATTGTCAGCAGCATGCGGCCGCAACTATATCTTTTTGGTTTTATGGTAAATGGTAAATAGTTCTTTTAGTATAACAAGGTTGATAAAATCAAGCAAAATTGATAAATCAAGCAAATATTTGGAAAATTTTTTAAGAATATCTTTAAATAATATCCATATGTTTTGTCTAATGGCAATCATCCGGCAGGATGACGGCCCCTTTTTTTTGTTTCCATGCCAGCAGCTCTTCTTTCTGGCGGGCCAGAATATCGAACAGCCGGCCCGGAATACCCGCTTCTTTGGCATAGGCGGTTTCTTGCAGCGTAATGCGCTGGACAATATTGTCCACATACAGGGAAAACTGCCGGTCATAAAGCGTTTTGGGGTACTCTTTGTCAATAATTTTTTCAAATAACCGGGCCAGATCCTGGAAAAGTGGCAGATTTCCAATGGGGGTTTTGATCCAGCCTGCTTCATTGCGGGCATACCGTTCCAGCCATGCAAGCCAGACCTTAACATCCTTTTTTTCCCCCAGCAGGCGGTCTGAATCCCCTCCCCTGGATTTTTCGGTGAGAAAATAATTCAGGCCGGCCATCACCGGCTGGTGCGCTTTGTGGATTTTTTTGTTTCCGAAAAACTGGAACTGGGCTTTCATATAATCTCCTAAGGCACCGGGTATAAACGGGGCATTGGCCCACGGTGCGCGTTTCACACCGGTGGCCCCCACCTCGGTGGCTGTGGCTGCTGAAACGATACAGGCGCCGATGACCACCCCGTGGTCTGGATCCTGTGCCACCCATACCGGGGGCATGGTGTCGGCATCCCTGCCGCTGTAAGTAAACACCCGGGTCAGAACGCCTTTGGGATTTTCCGCTTCATTAGAATAATTTTCCAGGCAGGTGGACCGCAGGGTACACCGGGAATTGGGGTGAGACATGGGTACAGGAGTCGCTTTGTCGTCTGTCATGCCGGCATACCATTCTCCCTGAAAATTGATCCCTTTCTGGGGATGGGGTTCATTGTTTCCCACCCAGTGGGGGATCTTGTTTTCATCAATGAGCACATTGGACCAGATCACCTCGTATCCGGACTGGCGCAGCACCTTCATGAGCAAAGGATCGCCCTGCTGGTTCACATCCTCCACAATGCCGAAAATGCCGGCTTCAGGATTGACGGACCGGATGCTGCCGTCTTCGGCGATCCACATCTGGGCCAGGTCATCCCCCACAAACAGGTTCCCGGCCATGGCTGTGGTGGTCTTGCCGCATCCGGAAGGTGCGGCGCCGACAAACCAGGTAACCCGGTCTTCCGGCCCTCTGATGCCGGTGATAAACATGTGTTCGGATAGCTCTTCCCCCTGATTCTTATAAACCGCCTTGTCCACGGCAAACCTGTGGTTGCCTTTTTTGAGCAGCAGGGTGTTGCCGGCATAGGTGCATTTGAAGCTGTAGGTGGTCTGGTACTGCCGGTCCATGAATACCCGTGCGCTGGGAAGGTCTTCAGGCCGGTTCAGTCCCTGGGAATGGACATTGGTGAAAAAATGGCCCAGGGCGGTCACTTCCCTGTCAAAATCGGTATAGGCATTGCGGTACAAAAGCTCGGCGCTGTGGCTGACATAGGCGGAGCTGGTGATTTCCAGGGCCGGATTTGATACAGGTGATCCCACCGGTCCCCGCATATAAAATCCCACCATCATGGTCTTGCCCTTCATGATATCGGTCATGTTGGACCGGATATCTTCTAAGGCATTTTCCCGGTTCATGCGGTTGGCAAGAGAGGAGATGTGGTCTTCCGGGTTGGCAATATAAAAGGTCCTGTCCACGATTCTGCCCTGCTCGCCGGGCAGGTCAAAATGGATGGTGTGGTTTTCCATGGCCAGGGGGCTTTCTTCCCCTGTTTCCAAGGCCAGGTTCCTGATAAAATTTTGATCTTCCTGTGAGCCGGTGTTGATAAAAATCGTGTCCGGATTACAGATCACAATGGCATTGGCAATGCGTTTCAGGATATCCGGGTTTTGAATTTTCAGGATGCGGTCCAGCTGAACGCTGTCCATGCGCTGTGTGAAAATTTTTTTGGCATCCTGTGCTGATGTGACCTTCCCAAGTGCATTTAAAATATCCATATCAGTATCCATATTTATGATTTGCGGGTATTTTCCCTAAAAATATTCAAAATTTAGATTTTTTCTTCTACCATTTACCAGATAAAAATCAAATGATATCTTGCATTTTTTTATAAAAAATGGTGGGCTGCATAATTACAGGTATAGGTAATTTTCAGCTGAAAAACAACTCTGACAGGAAAACAAAAATGAACATGAACCAGGAAAGACCGGCCATGGCCGGTGCTTTGTTTGCAGATCTGCACAACCATACCCTGGCATCGGACGGTGATTTTTCACCGGAAGAACTGGTGAACCTGGCAAAGAAATACGGGCTTTGTGTCATCGGGATCACTGACCATGACACCCTCAAGGGACTTGCAAAGGGCCTGACAGCCGGAGATGCGGCCGGTATCCAGGTGGTCCCCGGGGTGGAGCTGTCCATCCGGTTCAACCGCTCTTTTTTCACCGGCACCCTGCACTTGTTGTGTTATTTTCAACCCAGCCGCCTGTCAGATAAGGATTTTGTCGGTTCATTTGAAGCCCTGATGGCGGATGGCCGGGGGGAAGGGCTTGTCCGGGCACGGATTGCAAAGATAAATGCTGTTTTCGGCCCTGCCGGTCCCGATCCAGTGCTGGAACGGGATCTGGTGTTTGAAGATATTGCTTTTTACAGTGCCAATGCCAGCCGCCGGCATTTTGCCCTGGCCCTGTCAGAGAAAATGGGCATCACCGAAAAAGAGACCATCAACCGGATTATCGGCAATGACAGCCCTGCCTACCTGCCGTCAGGCATTGCACTGGATGCAGCAGCTGATTTTATCAAAAAACAGGATCTGCTGGCGGTTCTGGCCCACCCGGCAGCAGGCTCTTTTACCGGAAAAGGCCATTACAAAGAGGTGCTGCCCCCGGTGGACACTGTGAAAACGCTGTTTCCTGAATTTCTGGCAGCCGGCATCACAGGCATTGAGGTGTATTATCCCGGGCACACCGAAGAACACCAGGCAATACTGCTTTCCTGGGCTGAAAAACATCACCTGCTTGTGACGGGCGGCTCCGACTGCCATGACAGCAAAGAGCGCCCGCCGGCAGTGGCCGGCATATCTGAAGCAGATTTCCGGATTTTTTCTGCAGCATTGTCATAAAGATATCAGGCTGCAGGGCCAAGCCTGCCTGTAAAACCGTATCCGTAACATTGTCGACCTGTGCGGTTAGCTTTTAGCCATTAGCCATT
>JAABTU010000247.1 GCA_011389715.1 Desulfotignum sp. | reverse complement strand
CTGTCAAAAATATCAAACAGGCTGGGTTCAAAATCCCTGTCAATTTTGCATCGGGTTATTTTTTTATCAATGAACACCAGGTGATTTATCATCTGAACACACAGATCAGGGTCGAGCCGCAGGTCTGATACAGAGGATGTTCGTCCGCGTGCAGGCCGTTGTGACGGATCATCACTCTGCTGCGCCTCGTTGATCAGCAGTTCCCTGAGGTGATCGATCCTGGTTGAAAATGCCCGGGCATCCCCGTAGGCCAGAATGGATTTGATCAGATCAACAGAGCGGAAAATCACATCGATCATATTTTCAGTGACAGTCCTTTTGCCCTGGCGGGCCTGATCTAGAATCGTTTCTGTCAGCTGGCTGATCTCCTGGATTTCATTTTCGCCAATCACGCCGGCATTGCCTTTGATGGTATGAAACGGGCGGAACAGATCCCGGATGTATTCCGGGTTTGCAGGTGCTTTTTCCAGTTTGAGCAATATCCGCTCCACTTCCTGAAGCTGATCAAGAAAATCTCTTTTAAACTCTTCTTTGAGTTCTGTGTCCCGGGTATTCAATGGGTTTTCTAATCCTTTCTGATCCGGCCTACATCAACCGACATCCTGGAGGGCTTTCATCAATGCCGCTGCATCAATACTGAAACTTCTGTCTCCGCCACCGGGTTTTGGAAACACGTAACTGGCTCCCAGAAATTTTGCCTTGCGCACATTGGTATCATTCTCATGCATGGTTCCGGACAAAATAATCACCTTTGCCTTTGGGTTCACCTTGCCGGTCTTCTGGAGGGATTTGATTTCTTTTAATGCAGTCAGGCCGTCCATTTCCGGCATTTCAACATCCATCAATATCATGTCCGGTGTAAATGTCTGTGCCTGGTCAACCGCCTCTTTCCCGTTTTTCACCCCAAGAATGGTATCAACATTGGGGGCTTTTTTCACCAGCTTTTCCAAAAATCCCAGCATCATTGCATTATCGTCTGCAATCAACACTTTAATACCCATTATTATTCCTTTCCTGCCTGTTTGACAAACAGATCCTTGAGCGCTTCTTTCCACCGCAGAATTTTGGCTTCTGTCAGGTTCAGCGCGTGCATAAGCTTATTTTTTTCCAGCGGTTTCACCAAAAAGTCATTTGCTCCGGCATCCAGTGCATTCAGCAGATTACTCATCTCGCTGTCACCGGTTATCACGATAACCTGAACAGTGTTTCGAAATTTTTTGATGCGCCGGGTCAAGGCGATGCCATCCATCTGTTCCATATAGATATCTGTAATGACAATGGGGGGGTTTTCCTGCTCCACCACGACCATGGCATCTTCTCCGGAATAGGCATGAAAAACGGTCCTTCCCCCGAGAAATTCATCTATCAGGGTATGGGCGATGGGATCATCATCAACAAACAAAACTGCCATCTGATTTTCATTGACCGTCTGATCTTTCATTGCGGATTTCCCTGTTCTAAAAAATTGTTCATATTCAGGATAAGTACAATATTTCCATCAGAGAGTATGGTACATCCTGAATACCATTTATCAAGCCTGGCATAAACCACCGGCAGGGGTTTTATGACAATATCTTCAATCCCCATGATTTGGTCTACAGCAACACAAACTGCTTGTTGTTCTTTTTTTATCACAACCAGGTTGATAATGTCACCATCTGATTCAAAAGGAGACCTGTATCCCATCATCTGATTTATATGCAACACCGGATATATGGCACCGTCTTTTTCCACAAACCTGGTGTTCCCGGTCTGGTGAATATTGTTGTGATCCACAAAAATCATTTTTGTAATCACATCCATGGGTATCAGATACGGATCATTTTCCAGGCAGACTTTCAGTCCTTTTGAAACCGAGATGCTGGAGGGCAGAGAAAGCGTTACCTTTGTGAACCGGTTTTTTTCGCTTTCAATGGAAAGGGTGCCGTTAATCTGCTTTATATTGCTGACCACCACATCCATGCCAACCCCTCTGCCGGAGACATCCGTGACCTGTTCCGCTGTGGAAAAACCGGGCATGAAAATCAGTTCCCGGGCTTCCTGGTCTGAGATTTTATCGGCATCCTGCGGCTGCAGCAGGTTTTTTTCCACTGCTTTTTTTTTCAGCACATCCGGATCTATACCCCTGCCGTTGTCAAAAATTTCAATCACTGTCCGGCCATCCTGATTTCTGGCTGACAGCCTGATCATACCTTTTTCATCCTTACCGGCCTGTTGTCTTTCGGCAGTGGTTTCCACGCCGTGATCCAGTGCATTCCGAACCAGGTGCATCAAGGGATCTGTTATCGCCCCGAGTATCCGGTTATCGATTTCCGTATCCTGGCCCGAAAACACCAGATCGATGTCTTTGTCCATCTTTTTGGACAGATCCCGGACCATTCTTGGAAACCGCTGAAACAAGGTCTTTATTTTCTGCATCCGCATTTTCATGACCACATTGTCCAGATCTGAAATGATTCGATGAAAACTGTCTTCTGTTTTTTTCAAAAAACCGTCTATGGCCGGTTTATCTCCCTGTTCCATCAATATCCGCAGGTTGTTGAAGCTGTTTTTGGCAACCACCAGTTCACCGATGAGATTGCCCAGGGTTTCGATGCGCTCCAGCCGAATGGAAATAAATGTTTGCTCTGTTCCTGCTGCAGCGGACCGTTCCGCATCCGTTTCCGGTTTACCGGTAGCGGAGGAACGTATCTCTTTCTTCTTCAAGCGGTCATGGTAATGGGCATCCAAACTGTCCAGGAGATCGTCCGGGTGGTCTTCTGAATTTTTTTCCTGTTCAAGGTGGGAAAACAGAACCGGCAGCTCATCAAAACAGCTTGCGAACAAGCCGGCGGTATCAGGAGGAAGAACCGCATCATCTGACAGGATCATATCCAGTATCCGGAGCATACGTGCGGCCATGACTGAAATTTTACCCAGGGGATGGGATCGAAAAAGATCCAGGTCGAGCTGCCCCTGATCTGCCAGTACCTCTCCATTTCCCTTGAGCATGGAAAGGGTTTGATACATTTCTTCCACAGCGGATTTTTCCTGTTCCGACCGTACCAGCAGATCGGACTGCATGGCAGCAACAAAAGACAACCCTTCTTTGACATATTCCACCACCATGTCCCGGGAAAGGTGGACGTCCAGATCAAATCCTTCGGAAGGATCGATCGGTTGTTTTTTTGAATACACAGACCGGGCCAGTGCCAGCAAGGCTTCATCTTCCTGAAAGACCAGTTTTACAGGTGTTTCTGTTTCGGTTGGGGCAAGGATTTTTTCCCAGTTTTGAAAATGTGATGCCAAAAAACCGGATACCTTTGCAACAAGATCCGGAATATCGGTATTTCTGGTGGACTGGTCCGCGCAGAAGCACTGGACAAGATTTTCAAGGGCATCAAAATAGGATAACAGGGATGTCATCCCCATGAGCTGTGCTGCTGTGGAAAAGTGCCTGATTTTCCTGCCTGATGCATCAATCTGGGTATTGTGGGGGTCATCGTCCCCCCTTGACAGGATGCCGGGCAATTCCCTGTTGAACTGTAGAAAATCTCCGGTCAATTGTAAAAACGCATGCCGGTCTTCAATCGTGAATGCCATGATATGGGATGTATTATCGGTATCATTCATGGGTATTTTCCGTTTGCATTCTGTGTCTCATCCATCACCTCACGCACCTTTGCGGCAATATCTTCCATCAAAAACGGTTTTTGTAAAAAATGCACACCGGGATCCAGCACCAGCAGGGCCAGGGCCAGAACCGCAAGTATCCAGACAGGAAAGGTATCTGTTCTGGTCTCAGTCATAATGCACCGAATCCATTTGGTCCATCAGACCAGGATTTTTCCTCTGTTTCAGTTCCCTGGAAGAAACAAAAACAGGTGCCACGGGCATAAATATCTGGAAAGCACTTTCTTTCTCGCCCTGCTGTCCGTTGCGCATGGAAACATACCCCACCAGTGCAAC
>JAABTU010000246.1 GCA_011389715.1 Desulfotignum sp. | reverse complement strand
ACATTGTCAATCTATCAACTTACCCGCTCGCCGTCAAGAAATTTTACAAGCCGTTGAAGAATATCAGTCCCTAAGTATTCACACCTTTCCACAAAACCATGACAAGAGACCGCTTGTCAAAGAATGGAACGACCACGATTTTACAGTGGAACAGCACCGAGTGGATGGTTTTGCAGGTATTGGCACCTGTCCGGGGCGATGGCCCGGGAATGTCATGGTTTTTGACGTTGACGGACCAAAGGGCCGGGAATCCTGGGCGGAATGCCTGGGAAAATATGGACCATTGCCCGACACCTTCACCGTCACCACAGGCCGGGTGGATGGTGGAACACACCATTATTATAGGGTACCCGATGGCTTGTTTGTCAAAAGTACTACGTCAAAGTTTGCGAAAAAGGTGGATCTTCGAGGCACCAGGGGGCAAGTCGTGTTAGCGCCTACGGTTCATAAAAGCGGGAAAAAATACCAATGGCACTGGGATGGAAAACCGGTTGACATGGTGGACCCTGAACAAATCCCGTTACTGCCCGAGGCATGGGTTAAAGCCCTGATTGATACGGACAACGCTTATTTTCCTGGCCAGGAGCAAAAACCGGCGATGGATCCAATACCATTCTCTGGTGAGATATCAGCATACGCCAGAACGGCTCTAAAGGCTGAGGTTAATCTTGTTGCAGAGGCGCCGGTTGACACCCGGAATAACACATTAAATACTGCATCTTTTTCCCTGGGTCAGCTGGTGGCAGGTGGCGCGCTGGATCAAAGCACGGTTGAAAATCAACTGATGGCGGCGGCTACTGCTGCTGGGCTGGAGTCTAAAGAGATCACGAAAACGATCAGATCCGGCATGAGGGCCGGGGCCAAGTCGCCCAGAGTGGCGCCGAAATCAACCCAAAACCGTGACACATGTGACACTATCCAAAATGATGAGTCACGCCAGGAACCCCCTATTGACAAGGGTTGTGACACAGGTGGCACATGTGACGCTATTTCTGAAGATAAAAAAACATTTGCATTACCCGAGCCACCTTTGGATTCTTTCCCCCCTGATATCGAGTCTGCATTATTGAACATTGCAGAAACCAAGCAATGCCCGCCTGAAGTTCCAATATCAGCTTTGCTGGCTCTTGCATCCGCCATGGTAGGCCGGGCAAGGTGTGCTACGATAAAAAAAGGATGGTCGGAACCAGGGAACATCTTCCTCGGTTTGGTTGCTAAATCAGCTACCGGAAAGAGCCCGGCCACCAATACCATCTTCAGACCGGTTTATCAGATTGAGAAAGAAAATCAGGAACAGTACCGGCAGGAAATGGAAGACTATGAAATGGCAATAGAGACATGGAAAAAAGCAAAGAAAAAACCAGGCCCAAAACCCAAACCACCCCAGAAAAAAGATATTATCCTGGACGATTGGACCATTGAGAGTGTAGCTGAAGCCCTGATATCAAACCCCAAAGGGGTTTTATTGTACCGGGATGAACTGGCGGGTACACTGCTGGATATGGACAAGTACTCCGGGGAAAAGGGTTCAACAAAAACACGATTGTTGACCGCTTATGATGCAAAAAAACCATGGAAAATCAATCGGATCAATTCCCAACGGGTCGGTTATATTCCAAATCCATGTGTCAGTCTGTATGGCGGTATCCAAGACCAGGTGGCATGCCAATTGTTTTCAAAAACAGATCAGGATTCCGGGTTTTTGGGGCGTTTTATTTTTATACAAGCCATTCAAAAAAAACCAGCGCTATTCTCTGATGATGAGGAAACTGACCAGACTATCGGAACCATAGATTATTTGGTCAGATCACTTGAAAAGATTGATCTGGTGGATGGCAAGTCAAAATACATAGGCGTTTCAAAAGAGGCGAAAAATATATATATCGCCTGGCATGATACCCTCTCCCGTGAGGCGTGGCTGTGTGTGGATAACAGCGAAACCGGCCTTCTCTCAAAAGTCAGGGCTCAAGGTCTGAGGATTTGCTTGCTGCTTCATATTATCGAAAAGATAATGGATGGCACAAATGAAATGGAAGCGATTTTACCTGATACGATGACCCGTGCCCTGGCCTTGATGGATTGGTTAAAGGCACACACACAGGCCACCTGGCAGATGCTGAAACAAAAGGCACAAGCTCCTACTGGACAGGATGTCAGAGTTGCACAAGCAATACTTGGAATTCAAGATAAAATAGAAAATGGGTGGCTTTCCACCCAGGCCATTACCGACCAGACCAATAGGGAGCAAGATGAAAAATTTCATCTGCAAACGGATAAGGTGGGGAGGATCTGCACAAGCTTGGGCCTCGAAAGGAAAAAAACCAGGGTGGCCAGGGGGTTTCTCGTAAAACCTGAAGACATAACCCGGCTATCTGAATATTTACCTACAAAAAAAGAGCCACAAGCGCCACATGTGTCACAAGCATTTATTGACAGGGCTTTTGACGTGGCACTACCAGAAACGAAGCGTCACATGTGTCACACCACCGATGCCGGGGAGGGCCAAGATGATGTTGAGTTTTTTTAAAAATGCCGGAGTTGTTTTATCTCTGGATGAGGGGCTCATACGTGCGGAAGGGTTAGGACAGTTACCGCCTGAGCGTGCGCACAAAATCCGGGAACAGATTAAACAGCAACGCGCTGAGATAATCCGGGAACTGTCAAAAACTCCACCTCCGGAACCTACAGGCATGGGAGAGGAGTCAGAATTGCTTTGGAAGGAGGCATTGATACAGGCGGATCATATTGACAACCCTGACACGGCATTCCATGCCGAGCGGGAGTCGCAATTACCAGAACAGTTTCAAAAGCATGACCCTATGGCTGCAATAGTGCAGACCGAGAGTATTGAGCTGAATTCAGTGACGCCGCAAGTTAAAAAGACAGACAACGATACCGTCACATTGATTTGGAAGCAATCCGAAAGCGTCAGAGATAGCATCACCCAGGCCAACTGCCCGGCCCGCTGCAAAGAAACCGGGAAGTGTTACGGCACAGCATGGTTCGATTGCAAACCCGGACCGTCAAGGCCATGCACTCCGAAAAAATGTCCCTGGGAAGATAGATTCACAAAACGAGGTAGAGATTGGAGGTAGCATGCACAAAAATCAGATTGATATCGAAAGCAACGACAAGGAATTAATCGATTATGTCTTGGAACTTCTTTACGAAGCGTCAGCCCGTTCAGAAAGAGTCTTGAGGACCTTGGACGAGATGATCGCAAACTCCAAAGATCTGGATACCAATAAGCCATGAACCCTCTCCGGAAATTCAGCAAAAAGGGGCAGAAATAATGGGTGGGATAGGCAGTGGCAGGCGATATAGGCCAGGGGAAGTTAAGGCAACAGTGGATAGCTTTCCGAGCCTGAGCATTTCCCAAATCATGAAGCGAGGTCTCTTTGAGCCGGGCACAATATTTACAAATACTTATTCCATCGGCACGAAACAACTCGGGCATGCAATGATCATTGTTTGTCAAAAAGAGATATTTATCAGCAGTCACATAAAAAATTCAAAGCACACTCAGGTTGTTAAAATTAATCGAACCCCCTGTACCTTCGGGGGATCAAGACCGTGGTTTTTGTGCCCTGTTTGTAAAAAACAACGAGTATTTATCTATTACAAAGATAGGAGATGGGCGTGCAGAGTTTGTTCAAATCTGTGTTACCGGGTCCAGCAATTGAATGCCCGCAAAAGGCATCGGTATATGGTTGAGCAAATACAATCCAAAAAATTAGGTGGCACAGCATCCGGCGGGTTGGCTTTGAAAAGGCCCTTCAGGATGCGCGTAGATACCTATATAAAAATATTGAACGAGCTTTCCTGGCACCAAAGGCAATCATTCAAACACCTTGCTGCATGGTTCCAGAGACTGAAAGAAAGCACTGATAAGAAGGTTGACCGAAACTGAAAACATAAACAGCGCAATATTAACCAATAGAAATTTTCTATATTACTTATTGGATATTTC
>JAABTU010000245.1 GCA_011389715.1 Desulfotignum sp. | reverse complement strand
AGTCCGGGGCCTATGCCGCTGTATCAGCAGAGTATGTGGCTGCAAAAATTGCGGAAAACAAAACCCTGGTGGTGGACTCCCGTCCCCAGAAACCCAAGTACGACAAAGGCCATATTCCCACAGCCATCAGCATTCCCTTTACCCATTTTGATGACCTGTCCGGCAAACTGCCCCGCAGCCTTGAAACCCCCGTCATTTTTTACTGCGGCGGGCTTCACTGCCGGTTGAGCCACAAAAGTGCGGCCAGAGCCCTTGTCATGGGATACAAGGATGTATCCGTGTTTGCTTTGGGATATCCTGAATGGAAAAATCAGTTTGGCGCAGCTGCTGATACCGTGGCAGTCAAGGCGGGCGAAATCGAAGGTTCCATTGATCTGGACCGGTTTAAAACCATTATCACCACGAATCCGGAATCCATCATGCTGATAGACACGAGGGACCCGGATGAATTTGCCAAAGGCCATTTCAAGACTGCCGTGAATATTCCGGTGGGAAAACTGGAACCTAAAATTGCAGGACTGCCGGCAGACAAACCGGTTGTATTTGTATGTTCCACAGGGGCCAGAAGTGGTGAAGCCTACTACATGGTCAAGGATGTCAGAGAATCATTGACAGATATTTATTATGTGGAAGCACAGATCAGTTACAATTCTGACGGTACCTACACCATAAAAGCCCCGAAATAAACCAAAACCTTCTAAGTAACTCATTTGAGTTGCTTGTGGGTTTGGTGCCGGGCATTGCCCCGACAGGTGCGCTTTTGAACAACAACACATTGTAAGACAGCAACAAACAATGAAAGCCTAAGCACTCAGTTATCCACTTAACACTTAACACTTAACACTTAACACGTAAAACTTTCATTTTAAAAAGGAGACATACCATGTATAAGTACCTTACTATCTTTTTCACCCTGGCCATCTTTACCCTGGGATCTTTTCCAGCGGTTTTTGCAGATGAGGGCCCTGACGGAAACAGCCGCAAAGGCAAATACACCTACCGCAAAGTGATAAAAGCATGCCATGAAAGAGGAGAGGTGGATTCTGCCACTCCCAAGGTCAGCCCGGCAGATATGAAACGCTCGGAATGGAAAGAGATCTTTGAAAACAAAAACTTTTCCGCCTTTGGGTGCCTTCCGGAGTGGGAAGCCCAGTCTGACAGCGATATCAAGGATATTTATGCCTATTTTTATTCCTCTGCCGCAGATTCTCCCACACCTGCCACCTGTAAATAACAACCATGCCCTGCCGGGCATAACAAATAATGAAAATATAAACAGTCAGATAATAGTTTAAAACTTAACACTTAACACTTAACACTTTAACACTGTTGTCCGGAAAACGGCATGGCTGTTTTCCGGACATATCCTGCCATTGCAATTTCGGAGGGAATATGGGAAAAAACATGAAAAAGATGGGTTGGGGCAACAATGCGACACCCGACTGGATGGCGGCGCTGCTTTTTGTGGTTCTGCTTGTTGCCGGCCCTGGTTCATCTGCTGTTTTCGCTGCCACAGAGGATGAAGCCTTAGGTATCAAACTGGCCAAACAGGCGGTGCGGTCCGACAAGCACTGGACCACAGCTGACCATTCCAAAATAGAGATATTGAACCAGGACTTTTCATCCGGGGACCAGATCACCCAGGCATGTCTTTCCTGCCATACAGATGCAGCCATGCAGTTTGAAGAAACCATCCACTGGACCTGGGAAGTACCTTCTGAAAAGCCCGGCATCATGAACGGCAAAGCCGGTCATGCTGTCAACAATTTCTGCATTTCCGGCAATGCCATGGAAGACAAGGGATGTGTGTCATGCCATGCCGGGTGGGACGGCAAGGACGGCCTGGTCAACTGCCTGTCCTGTCATGGAGAAGAAAAATTTCCATTCAAAGAAACCTTTGCAGACCTGGCTGCCTTTGAAGGTGATGATGACCCGGACCTCCAGGAAATTGTAGCGGAACTCCATGCCGGTATCAAAAAAGCGGTGGAGAACATCACCCTGCCCCGGCGCAACAACTGCGGCGAATGCCATTTCAAAGGCGGCGGCGGTGATGGGGTCAAACACGGCGACCTGGACACTTCCATGACCAATCCCAACCGGATGCTCGATGTTCACATGGCAACAGACGGGGCTGATTTTTCCTGCACCAGGTGTCATACCACGGTAAAACACCATATTGCAGGCAGGCTGTACACCCGGCCTGCTGCGACGGAACGTAAAAGCCTGATCGAAGATGATATGGCCTCCAAAATCACCTGTGAATCCTGTCACAGTGCCACCCCACACAGCGCCACCACAAAAATGAACGACCATACCGACAAAGTGGCCTGCCAGAGCTGCCATATCCCGGAATTTGCCCGGGTCAACCCCACAAAGATGTGGTGGGACTGGTCCACAGCCGGAAAAATGAAGGATGGCAAGCCGTATGTGGAAAAAGGGGAGTTCGACAAACCTGTCTATAAATCCATTAAAGGCAATTTCATCTGGGCAAAAAATGTGGTGCCCCAGTATTTCTGGTACAACGGGTCTTTTGACAATATCGGCATCAAAGATGAAATAGATCCCCAGCAGATTGTGGAGGTGAGCCATCCTCTGGGATCGCCTGATGACCCCAATGCGCGGATTCATCCTTTCAAGATCCACCGGGGAAAACAGCCTTACGACAAAATCAACAAACAGCTGGTGGCCCCGCTGCTTTCCGGCCCCAAAGGGTTCTGGACCACCTTTGACATGGATGAAGCCATCACCATAGGCAATCAGACCCTGGATGTGCCCTATTCAGGAGAATTCGACTATGTGGAAACCACCTATGCCTTTCCCATCACCCATATGGTGGCACCGGCAAGCAAGTCTCTGGAATGCAGTGCATGCCATATCAGAGAGAACTCCCGGCTGGCCGGTATCACCGGGGTGTATCTGCCTGGAAAAGACAAATCCGATCTTGTGGACACCATCGGCCTGATCGCGGTACTGGGGGCCCTTGCAGGGGTGATGCTCCATGGACTGGGCCGCTTTTTCACCCGCAACGGCAAGGAGGCGTAACATGGCGCAAAAACATCCAAAAAAAATATATCTGTATACACGGTTTGAACGGTTATGGCATTGGTCCCAATCTTTGATGATAATCTTGCTGATGATCACCGGGTTTGAGGTTCACGGCACCTATACCCTCATGGGGTTTGAAACTGCCGTGAACATCCACAATTTTGTGGGCCTGTTCTGGCTGGGATCCTTTGCTTTTTTTGCTTTCTGGCTGATGATCACCGGCGAATGGAAACAATACATTCCCACCACCCGCAAATTGTTTGATGTTATCCAATACTATATGTGGGGAATTTTCAAAGGGCAGGCCCATCCGGTACAAAAAACGCCGGGTGCCAAGCACAACCCCTTGCAGCGCCTGGCCTATCTGGGTATTTCCGCCATGCTGCTGCCCGTCCAGATGGTCACAGGCCTTTTGTATTATCTGTACAACAGCTTTCCCGGCATGCCCCTGGCACCGTTGGCCATCATTCATACCCTGGTGGCATTTCTGCTGGTAAATTTTCTGATCATCCATGTATACATGACCACCACCGGCCACTCTTTGTTCAGCCACATCAGCGGCATGATTACGGGATGGGAAGAAATTTACGACACCACCCGGGTTGAGGAATGGGAAACCAAGGCCACCAAAAAAGCATAAATTCTGTTTATTCCCTCCTGATATGCAAAGCCCCGGGCATCCTTGTCCGGGGCTTTGAATGATACATATGTGTATCAAATATCTGTCCACCAGAGACACTCTCCCGTCCCGTCCTGCATACAAAATACCCAAACATACTTGAAAACCTGAATATAATTGGCTATATTATATTAGCTTTCAGTATTTTTGATATAGATCATCACTTTTTTCCTTATGATGGCACATGAATTGCTTTTTCCAATCTGAGATTTGGCTTTAAACACTATATCTGGAGGAATCAATGGATCCGGTTTTTTTGTC
>JAABTU010000255.1 GCA_011389715.1 Desulfotignum sp. | reverse complement strand
GGGATTGCGCTGGAAACAGACGGAGAAGACAAATCAGATGATCTGGATCAGGAGCAGACACAGGCGGATTCCTTTCGGGAAGATCCGGAGGAACCTGAGAGTCTGGACTTTGGCCTGGAAAAAGAGTTTTCAGCCTATGATGAGGTGCTGGACCAGGACACGGAACCCCGGGAAGAAACACAGCCACAAGACAAAACCCATGATACCTTCCTGGAAGAAAAAGCCCCGGAAGAGGATGATTTTCTGTCCAAATATGGTCTTGGTCTTGAAGATTATAACGAAACCGATCTGGAGGACGAGGACAGCAAGACACCCGGCAGTGATGATCTGAACCAGGAAACGCCCGTTCCCCGGCGGCCGGCCCGGGCACCCCTGATCCAGCCCCTGGATTCTGACGACGAGATGGGAGAAACGGCAAAAAGAACCAGGAAAAAGGCCAGATCCGCCCTGAGTGCGCCTGTCCTTGTTCTACTGCTGCTCTTTTTGCTGACAGCCGGCGGGTATGTCGCCGCCACCAGCCTGGGGTATAAAATTCCTTTTCTATCGGAAATAAAGATCCCGTTTCTCCAGCAGTACCTGCCCCAAAAAACCCAGGAACCTGCGCCGGCACCTGACCCGGTCCCGGACCAGAAAAGTGTGACCGGCCGTTTTGTAACCAATGACACAGCAGGGGAACTGTTTATCATCACCGGTAAAATTGAAAATCCGGCCCAGATCTCCTACACCAATATTCAGGTGAAAGGAACCCTGTTCCAGAAAGACAAGATTGCAGCCATGACCCAGACCGCCTTTTGCGGCAATATCGTGTCTGAAGAGGTCCTGAAATCCGGAAATGTTGCCGATATCATCGCCCGGCTGAAAACCCCGGACGGCAATGAAGCCACCCCTGAAAAACTGCATCCCGGGGATACCGTGCCGTTCATGCTGGTATTTTCAGACCTGCCCAAAAACCTCCAGAATTTTACGGTGGAACTCCTGGAATTTGAAAAAGCTGAAAAATAAAAAATGTTTGACAATGCATACACTATCATGATATCTTTTTGGGGTTTTTTTGGCGACGTAGCTCAGCTGGTCAGAGCATGCGGCTCATATCCGCAGAGTCCGGGGTTCAAGTCCCTGCGTCGCTACCAGAATTTACAATGCCCCTCTTTTTTTTAAGAGGGGCTTTTTTATTTGCAGTCAGGGGGTCTTATGCCAGGTGAATACGAAATCTTTGTCCAGGACCATTTTGCCGCCTCCCACGCACTCCGGGGATATGATGGAAATTGTGCTGACCTTCACGGTCACAACTGGACGGTTGAAGCCCATGTCCGGTGCACCAAACTTAACCAGCTGGGCATAGGTATTGATTTCAGGGATGTAAAAAGCGTTCTCAAAGATGTGCTTGGCAAACTGAACCATACCAGACTCAATGATGTCATGGAATTTGGCAATATCAACCCCACCTCAGAAAACCTTGCCAAATTTCTCTACAAGGAACTGGGCAGAAGACTCAACACCGATCATATCCAGGTTACCCAGGTCAAGGTGTATGAAAGCCCCGGCTGCGGCGCAGCTTATCGGCAGACATAGCTGCTGCACCAGATGGCTGGCTGCACTTTTTTGCATCAGGTTCTTTTTTCCGGATTGGATTCCTGGATCTCCCTTTCATGGATCCCCATGAGGTAGAGCAGGCCGTCCAGCCCCATTGTGGTAATGGTGTTGTCCGCTTTTTTCCGGACCACAGCCTTGGCATTGAACGCTACCCCGAGTCCGGCAATGGAAATCATGGGCAGGTCATTGGCGCCGTCGCCCACGGCAATGGTTTGTTCAATGGAAAGGTTTTCTTTCTGGGCAATCTCCCGCAGCAGGCTGGCCTTTTTTTCACCGTCCACGATTTCCCCTTTTACCCGGCCTGTTACCATGTTGTCCTGCATATCCAGTTCATTGGCATACACATAATCAAATCCCAGTCTGTTGCGCAGGTATTCTCCCACAAAGGTAAATCCGCCGGATAAAATTCCCAGCTTATATCCCAGCCGTTTCAAGGTGGCCGTAACCAGTTCAGCCCCTTCGGTCAGCGGCAGGATCCGGGTTATTTTTTCCAGGTCTTTTTGGCCAAGTCCTTTCAACAGGGCCACCCGCCGGCGGAAGCTCTCCTTGAAATCCATTTCTCCCTGCATGGCCAGCCGGGTTATCTCTTCCACCTGAGGACCTACGCCTGCCAGCTTTGCCAGCTCCACAATCACTTCCGCCTGAATCAGGGTGGAGTCCATATCAAACACCACCAGTTTGCGGTTTTTCTGATAGATATTGTCCACATGAAATGAGATATCAATGCCTGCGGTCCGGGAAATTTCCATGAACCTGCCCCGCATCTGCCTGATATTCTTCGGGGTGCCTGAAACGGAAAACTGGATACTGGCTCTGGGTTTGGGCTGGGGATTCTGAAGGGAAATCCGCCCGGTGAGACGGGTTACATAATCGATGTTCAGGTTGTTTTCCGCACATACCGATGCAATGGCGGCTATCTGCCGGGCATTCACAGCCCTGCCCAGAATGGTTATGATCCTGCGCTCCCTGCCCTTTGCAAGGACCCATTTTTCATAACTGTCCGGATCCACCGGGGTGATGTCTACATGCAGGCCCAGTTTATAGCCTTCAAACAGCATGTCCTTGAAAATCTCAGAAAAATCCTTTGCACAGGGAATGTCAGCCAGGATGCCCAGGGATATGTGTTCATGGATAACCGACTGGCCGATATCCAGTATCCTGACATCATACCGTGCCAGAATGCACATGAAACAGGCATCCAGACCTGTTCTGTCCCTGCCTGTGATGTTGATGAGGACGATTTCTCCCATAGCTTTTTTCCTTTTGCCTGAACAGGTAAAATTTTAACAATATCCCTGCCGAATGCCGATTTGCAGGAAAAAATCAGCCAATATCCATGACCGCCACCATCTGCACCAGACGTTCTCTGGTATTGAGACCGGGATCATCCAGCACCTGCGCAAACAGCTGCTGCTTGATCCTCCCCACATCCGGACCGGGTTCCAGCCCGGTGATATCCATGATTTCACGGCCTGTGATTTTCAGATCATCCGGAAGAAAAGCGGTCTGCCGGGCCTGTTCATCTGTAACTTTTTTTACCCGGAAACGGATGTCAGACAGGGTATAGGGTGATTTGGCAAGATTGGCCTTTTTATCAGCAATGCGCAGGCGCATGAAATCTTGAAAATCCAGGTTGTTTGCAGCCAGAAAAGCCAGCAGGCGCCGCACAGCTTTGGGACCGGTTTTTTGTGCCAAAGGCCGCATATGGGATGAGACAAGGGCCATAATATAGGTTTTTTCGGCAGCGGAAAACCGCAGACGGTCCAGATCTGCTTCCAGGCTTTTGGTATGGTGCTCATGGCCGGCAAAGGTGATCCGGCCCTGTTTGATGCCCTGGGCATCTTTCTTGCCGGTATCATGCAGGTATCCGGCCAGGCGGAGCAAAGGCTGCCTGGCAGGCAGGGCATCCCCCACCAGCAGGCAGTGGTCAAAAACGCTCTCCCCGTGGAAAGGCCCGCCATCCAGGCCAAAACACCTGTCCAGGCTGGGCAGTACTTCTGACAGCAGTCCTGTGGCGTGCAGGAGCGCGAAAAAAAATGACGGGGTTTTCATGGCCATGGCCTTGACAAGTTCTCTGCGGATACGCTCCCCTGGTATCCGGAAAACCAGGGTTTTTGCATGATCCTGGATGGCGGTTTGTGCTGACGATGCCAGCCGGGCATTCAAAAGAGCTGCAAACCGGCACCCCCGTATCATGCGCACCGGGTCCGCCACAATCCGGGCTACAGGATCCCCTGTAAACCGTATGATCCGGTCTTCCAGATCTTTGCGGCCATGGAAGGGATCCACAAAAACATCCCTTAAGGGATCATAAGCCATGGCGTTGATGGTGAAATCCCGCATGCCCAGATCATCTTCCGGGAAATTTTTTGTACCGGCCCGGCAGGCAGCCACCTCAATGCCATTGACCAGGCAGACAGGAAAGGTTTTCCCCACTGTCCGGGTTTTTTGGCCGGCAAAAAGGGCCGCAATGGCAGATATGGGTGCATCTGTCAAAATATCCACATCTTGCGGGAATTTGTCCATGCACATGTCCCGCACCGCACCGCCCACCACAAAAGCGGCATGGCCATCGGCATGAAGCGTATGCAGAATTTTGCGTACCGGTTCAGCAAACAACTGGATTTTCAATCCCCCCACCTTACCGCAAGGTTGTGATCCACCCCCAGGTGGTCCAGTATCCTTGCCACCACCGTATCCACCAGTGCTTCCAGGGTGCCGGGAAAGCTGTAAAAAGAGGGAATGGCCGGCAGAATGACTGCCCCGGCCCTGGCCAGGCGGGTCATATTTTCCAGATGGATCATGTTCAGAGGGGTCTCCCTGGGCACCATGATCAGGGTTCTTTTTTCCTTTAAACTGACATCACAGGCACGGTTGATGAGGTTGTCTGCATACCCTGCAGCAACCGCGGCCAGGGTCTTCATGGAACAGGGCACCACCACCATGCCGTCATGGCAAAATGATCCCGAGGCTGCCGGGGCAGCGATATCGTCCTGGGAGAATACCGTAAGATTTTTCAGGAATTTGGTATCTGCGCCGTACCCTGCCAGAAAATCCTGGAACCGGGATTGGGGATCATACCCCATTTCATGGGACAGAACATAGACCCCTGCATGGGAAAGAATGGCATGAACCTGCACTCCCTCTCTGAGCAATGCTGCAACCAGGCGCACCCCGTAGACCGATCCTGAAGCGCCGCAGATGGCGACCACAATAATTTTACTGTTCCGGGTCATTTTTTACCCCCTGAAAAAGGTTTCGACAACAATTCCGAAGAACAGGATAACTGACACAGCGGAATTGACGTGAAAAAATGCCACATCTATCCGGGAAAGGTCATCCGGTCTGACCAGGCGGTGCTCTAAGAAGAGCAGGCCTGCGATAACAGCCAGAAACCCTAAGAACACCGGGTGCATATCAAAACGCAGATACATGGCCAGTAAAAAACCCAAAAAAATCACATGAAACAGCGAAGATATTTGCATGGCCCTGGGAGCCCCCAGAAAAACCGGCAGGGAAAACAGCCCCTGTTCTGTGTCAAAACCGATATCCTGGCAAGCGTACAGGATGTCAAATCCGGCAATATAGAACCAGAGGCCGGCGGCCAGGAACACAATCCCCCAGTTCAGTGTGCCGGTGACAGCCACCCAGGCCCCGAGCGGCGCAAGGGAGATGGCAAACCCCAGCACCAGATGGCAGTATGGGGTAAAGCGTTTGGTATAGGAATACAAAAACAAAACAAAAAGGACAGGAAAAGACAGCCAGAAACAGATCGGGGACAGCATGGCACAGGCCCCCACAAACACCAGACAGGAAATTCCCACAAACAAAAAAGCTTCTTTACCGGACAGAATACCGGCTGGAATCTCTCTGATGGCGGTTCTGGGATTGATTTTGTCAATATCCGCATCCACGATGCGGTTGAATCCCATGGCAGCCGACCGTGCCCCCACCATGGCCACAAGAATATACAACAGCTCCCTTGCTGACGGTTCATGGGTCTGCCAGGCAAGGACCACGGCGGACAGGGCAAACGGCAAGGCAAAAACGGTATGGGAAAATTTGATCATTTTCCCGTAATCTTTTATTTTTTTTTGAACCCCCAGGATCATGGCAATGCCTTTAGCTTCCATGTCCATCCCTGGCCCTTGAGGTGGTGACCAGTCCTGTGGCAGGCTTGTGTA
Source organism: Desulfotignum sp. (assembly GCA_011389715.1). GTDB lineage: Bacteria > Desulfobacterota > Desulfobacteria > Desulfobacterales > Desulfobacteraceae > Desulfotignum. Next base: position 10,180 of record JAABTU010000255.1, on the reverse strand, counting down.
TTTTCTGTTTCGTGATCTTCAATGGCAGGGGCCGTACCCGGAACTTTGGCACGGGCTTGATGCGCATGCCGATAAATGTCCCGCAAAAAGAGCGCTGCACCCACCTGGTATTTTCAATGGCAGACACTATTTTGCCACGGACAAAAGGCAGCTGGGCCGTGGTCCGCCAGTGTACCGGCACATCCCCGAGAATACCGAACAGCATCTTTTTGAGATCCCATACACTGAAAAAGCGGGCCTGGGTGTAGATATCGGGAAAAAAAAAGCACTTGCACCGCCGGTATATGTTCACAGGGGCATACCGGTTGAGCACCCCTATCACCACCCGGTCCTTTGCCACCCGGCAGGCCTCTTCAATGGCCTTGGCCGGGCGGTCCGTAAATTCCAGGCTGGTGAAAAACATGGCGGTATCAAAGGCATTGTCCTCAAAGGGCAGGTCTTCGCCGGAACACCGGTGAAGATCCACCCGGGTGCCCAGACGTTCATGGGCTTTGTCCAGCATATGCACGGACGGGTCGATACCGGTGAGGCTCACCCCCTTGTCCAGCAGGGGACAAAGGCTTATGCCGGTACCGCACCCGATATCAAGGATACGCTGGCCCGGCCGCAGGTCCAGCAGATCCATGATCAGCTTGATTTCAAGATCCAGGCAATGACGGTTCCCTGCCTGTTCAAACCAGGCATCATAGTGACCGGCCTCTGTGAAATCAAACACATATCCCATGGTCAGGTCACTACTTGCTGCATAACTTTTTCCATGAGGCTGTCCACCGCCACTACCGCAGGGGAGTCGTCAGGCAAATCCAGCATGGACCGTCTGGCCATGTCGAATTCCAGCAGGTTGTCATCCTGGGGAATGGAGCACAGCAGCGGCACCCCGATCTGTGCCACCTCGTCTAAAAATGCCTGGTTCAGTTGATCCGGGGCCCGGTTGACCACCAGGCCTTTCTGCCGGACATCCAGCTTCAGGCCATTCAGCATCTCATTGATGCGGCCCACGGCCCGAAGCCCCCGCAGGGCGTAATCCGTGACCATGATCAGCATATCCACTTTTCCGCTGGTGCGGCGGCTCAAATGTTCCATGCCGGCTTCATTGTCCACCAACAGGTATTTATAATTACTCTCCAGTTCTTCGGAAAACCGGTTCAAAATATTGTTGACCATGCAGTAGCAGCCCTGGCCTTCCTGCCGTCCCATGACCAGCAGGTCAAAGTCTTTTTGTTCGATAAGCACCTGGTTCATGAGCATTTCCAGGTAAATAACCTTGTCCATGCCCGAAGGCACACCCTGGGGATCTTTCATGAAATCTTCCCGGATGTCTCCTACGGTTTTTTCAATGGTCATGCCCAGGGTCTCTCCCAGATTGCTGTTGGGATCAGCATCAATGGCCAAAACCGGATCATTCAAATGCTTTGTTAAATATCTGACAACCAGCGCGGAAACAGTTGTTTTTCCAACCCCTCCTTTGCCGGCCATGGCAATTACACAACTCATAGTCACTCCTGTATTCAGGTTGGTTTCATAATTCCATTAAAATAACGCAATCTTCGAAAAAAGCAACATGTGCTGTCTAAAAACGCCCTTCAGGAAAACAGCAAAAAACAGGAATAAAATTATTTTTTGTTTTTCCGGTACCAGTCAGAGTCTCCGTAGAGCCTGTCCAGGCAATCCGGGCAGATACCGTGGGTAAAGCTTACCTGGGAGTGGGCTTCGATATAGACCTCCACCTGTTTCCAGAACCCTTTGTCATCCCGGATCTTCTTGCACCGGGAACAGATGGGCAAAAGCCCCCTGAGTATCTTGACTTCCACATGGGTTTTCACCCGGGCCAGCAGTTCCGCAGAATTGAACGGCTTTGTCACGTAATCCACCCCGCCTGCTTCAAAGCCCTTGACCACATCCCGGGTATCGGTTTTGGCTGTCAAAAAAATGATGGGAATATGGCATGCGGCAAAATCAGCTTTTATCTTTTCACAGACGGCAAAGCCGTCCATTTCCGGCATCATGATATCCAGCAGGATCAGATCCGGATCATTTTTACGGATAAAATTCAAGGCCTGCTGCCCGCTCTGGGCCATGGCCACTTCAAATCCATTGTCAGACAGCAGTTTGCCTAAAAACTGCAGGTTCCGGGGATTGTCATCCACTGCCAGTATCAGTCTTTTTTTCTCGGTCATGGCAGGTTTTCTCCGGATGCATATAAAATACGTCCCAATTCACGGTGGGTAAAATAGGGGTCATCATTTTTCAAATAGGGGAGAACAATTTTTTTGCGGCGCAGCATATCCTTTGAAATACTTCCCAGTACTGTATCTTCCTGGAATTTTTTGGCCGAATAGATGGCCTGGCCAAACGGATTGATGATCTCACTGCCGCCCCAGAAATGGTAGGATTTTGCCACTTCCGGCAGCCGGAAAGCATCTGGAAAGCCGGTGTCTGTATTATGGGGGACACCGCACCGTATCTGTTCAGGCCCTTCTTCCCCCACACGGTTGACGCAAATATTGTAAATACCGAAAATTCTGGAATAAAACCGGTTGATAATTCCCCAGCTTTCAATATTGCTGAATTCATCCGCCATGGAGCCTTCGGAAGAATTGAACAGGGTCAGAAAAATATCGGCTTTCTGTGCAATGCCCAGGTACGGCAAAGAAGGGTGCCACATATCATTGCAGATAAAAACAGCAATATTCAGACCGAATAACCGGAACACCTTTATATGCTTTCCGGAAGCAAAAAATTTGCGTTCTTCAAACACCCCGTAATTGGGAAGGTTCAGTTTCCGGTAAGCAAACAAAAGCTTCCCGTCCACTGCCACCAGGGCGGAGTTATAAAAATTCATGGACTGGGACTCTTCAATAAATCCCACCACTGCTGCCGTGCCTCTGGTGGCTGCTGCAATGCGCCTTATCTCATAAGAATCCATCTGCAGGGCAGCCTTATGATAATTCAGCCCCACAAAATAACCGGTCAGGGCCAGTTCAGGAAAAACGATCAGGTCAGCGCCCTCTTCCTTGCACTTGTTGATTTTTTCAATGGTGTTTTCAACATTGGCGGTAACATCCAACAACACCGGGTTTGTCTGACACATGGCAATTTTCATGTCTTGCGTCCTTAAAAATCAGGCCCGGAATCCGGGCCTGATCTGTGCTGATAGTAACGGTCTGTATCCTATGCCGGATATCAGCAGCCGCTGCATCCGTTTTCACCTGATCCGCATCCGCCGGCACCACAGTCATGGGTATCAGGTTCGAGCCCTGTTTCCCTGACAGTGATATCAAAGGTAAGGGTTTCGCCAGCCAGCATATGGTTGATGTCCATTTTCACTTCTTCGTCCGTGATCTCAGCCACTGTTGCCGGCACAGGTCTTCCCTGGGGATCCTGCAGCTGAAGCACTATCCCTTCTGTCAAAGGAATATCTTCAGGAATATGCTCCTTGGGAATATTCACAATGGCATCTTCATGGCGGGGACCGTATCCTTCTTCCGGCGGAACCTCAACAGTTTTGGACTCTCCGGGTTTCATGCCCAGAACGGCATTGTCAAATCCCTGGATCAGCATGCCCGCTCCCACAGTAAATTTTAAGGGGGTTTTGCCTTCGGATGTGTCAAATATGGTACCGTCCTGTTTTTTCCCCGTATAATCCACAGAAATGGTATCGCCTGCCTTGATGTTTTCAGTCATTTTAAAAAATCCTTTCAGGGCAAATATTTTGCCCCGGTCGCCGGCCCTGGTCCTTTTTTTCAACGCCGGTCATTCACATTATTTCCCTTGCCGGGAAAAACGAACCCAAGCGTAACATAAGTGCCAAATACCACTTGTCCAATATATTCCTTGTTTTTATAGAATTTTCACACCGCGATGCGGTCCCCGAAGGCCGGGATGACCACATCATACCCTTTTTGTTTCAAATGCCGGGCAAAGGCGCTGCTCTGGGATGCCTCACCGTGGACAATGGCAAATTTGCCTATATTCAGGTTGGATTCGGTGACAATCTTATCCAGTTCATGCTTGTCGCCATGGGCACTGAACCCCCCGATGCTTTCCACCCGGGCCGCCAGAGGATAGCTTTTGCCTAAAATTTTCACTTCAGGGGGATCCTGGGCATTTTTGTTTTCAGCTGTCCGGGCCCCCAGTTCCTGGATGCGGCGGCCCAGGGTATGCTCAGCCATATATCCCACTATCAGGATGGTGTTTTTGGGGTTGTGTATCTTATAGCGCAGATGGTGCAGGATTCGGCCTGCCTCACACATGCCTGAAGCGGAAATCACCACATGGGGGGATTCATCCCTGGTCAATGCCATGGACTCCTCAACGCTTTCCACAAACTTTATTTTGTCAAAATAAAAGGGATTCAGGCCTTTTTCAAGAAAGACAGCATGGGTTTCCTTGTCATAGGTTTCCGGATGTTCCGCGAATACCCGGGTAATGTTGGATGCCAGGGGACTGTCCACATAGATGGGCTGTGCAGGCACCTCTTTGTTTTTGTACAACTCATGCAGCACATAAATGAGTTCCTGGGTCCGGCCGAAGGCAAAGGAGGGAATAATCAGGGAACCTCCCCTATCATAGGTTTCCAGCAGTACTTTTTTCAAGCTTTTTCCCAGGTCTTTCACAGGGTCATGTTCCCGGTCGCCATAGGTGCTTTCCATGATCATCAGGTCAATATCGCGGTCCTCCTCATCAAAAATCAGGGTGGGATCCTTGATAATGGGCTTGCCGAATCGTCCCACATCGCCTGTATAAAGAATTTTTTTTGTACGGTCCCTGTCTGTGACCGTTATCAGGGAGAATGCAGATCCCAGGATGTGCCCGGCCACATAAAACTTCACCGTTGTATTATGGCCGATGGAAACCTGGTGATTGAAAGGATATCCATCGATAAAGGAAAGGGCCTGCCGTGCCTGTTCCATGGTGTACAAAGGAACAATGGTTTCTAAGCCGTGCTGCTGGTGCAGACGGGCTATGGCATCCACATCCAGCTCATAGGGATTTTTTTTCAGCAGGCGCTTGATACCGGATTGTTCTTTTCCGGAAAGCTGTTTGTTGCGCTTTTTTTGTTCTTCCTGGTATAAAAAGGACCGCAGGGATTTGTAATTCAGGTACTGGGCATCTGATTCCTGGATATGGCCGCTGTCCAGAAGCATGTAGTTCAGGGCATTCAAGGTGGGCCGGGTGGTGATGATCCGGCCGGAAAACCCGGACTGGGTAAGCAAGGGGATCCTTCCGGAATGGTCTATGTGGGCATGGGACAGGACCATGCTGGTAATCTTTGCCGGATCCACCGGAAACTGCCGGTTTTTTTCATCACTTGTCTTCCGCCTGCCCTGAAACATCCCGCAGTCCATGAGTATCTGATCTTTTCCAGCATCCAGAAGGTGCATGGAGCCTGTGACCTCACCGGCTGCACCCAGAAATTGACATTCCATATTCACCTCATTAAATAATTGGTTCTTCGCTTCCGCTTCAGCAAGACATGGCCGTTATTGAAACACTTTTTTCAGCAGGTCCGTGCTGCGTTTCACCGGATTCGCACGAATGGCCGCCTCTTCTTTGGCCATATAATGGAAGATGCCGTCCATGCCCTTTTGAACCACATGATCGGTCAAATCCGCCTTCACATCCGGTACAAAAGGCAGGGAGGCATATTGTCCCATCATCTTGTCATATGACTGCACCGCCCCCACCTGGGACAGGCTGTCATCCACCACAGGTGCCATGGCCTCAGCCAGGTCCGGGGACATTTTTTCTCTGAAATACCGGGTGGCGGCATCTTCGGGTCCATTGAGAATGCCCCTGGCATCTTCAAAGGTCATCTGGGAAATGGCATTTACAAACAGGTCCCGGGCCTTGGGCGTAGCTGCTTCCGCAGCCCGGTTGAGCTTCAGCTCCAGATCATCGGCAAAAGATCCCATGCCCACCTTGTCCAGGGCGTTTTTCACCGTGGCCAGTGTATCCGGCAGCGGGATGCGTATCTGCGGGTCTTTGTAAAACCCGTCTGCCTGTCCCAGCTGCTGTACCACATTGCCGGAACCGACAGTCAGCGCTTCCTTGAGACCGGCTATAATATCTGCCATGGGAAGGCTGGTACCCGTGCCCGGGGCAGTGGTCTTTTTTTCACCCATGCCAAAGGATTTCAGAGTATCCGTGCCTTTCTGCAGCCAGGAGTTTGATGCCGCGGCAGGCATGGTTGTCACCAGCAATGCCAGACACACCAGCATTAAACGAACGATTTTCATGGCGCCTCCTTTTATATGAAAGCCGTCAGTCCTCAGCTAACAGCTAACAGCTTTCATATTTTGTTGTGCCCGGCAGGGCATGGCTGTTATTGAAAACAGCATTAATTTTTCAGGCCGGGCATCAGGCTTTTCAACACTTTTTTGCCCTCTTCTTCCAGGGACTTTGTGTCCGGCAGCTCTTTGGTGTCAATCACCTCTTTGAGTTTGTCTGCATCCGGAATCCCGCTTCCCAGCATGCCGGCCAGATCCGGACGGATTTTCGGGGATGCAAACGGGCCTGTGACCAGCAGCGGCACCATGATACCGGACCGGTCCTTGGTGTCTCCCTGGCCCTTGAGGGTACCCACAATTTTGGGTTCCACCCTGAAATCCAGCTCTTCTTTAACCAGAAACGCTTTGCCTGCAGCCGTAACCCGCAGCAACGGGGACATCATCCCGGCCTGGGTGACATCCAGAACCCCCTTATCCACGGTAAACGGCACTTTTAATTCTGCAAAATCTGTTCTGGGTTTTTTCTCCGGTTGCTTTCCCAGCCCCACTTTGGAGGCAGCATCCCGCACAATACCGGCAATGTCTATGCCTTCAATGGCGCCATCGGTAAAGGTTATCTCTCCGCTGCCGGCAAGGGTCTTTTTGATGTTTTCCGGTGTATCACCTGTCATGTTCAGGGTTGTTGCAGCCTGTACCGTTCCGGTGATGATTTTTTTGGCTGCTGCGTCCTGGATCAGGGGGCCTGCCTGCACCCCTTTGACATCCAGGGTGATCCGGGTTTCGGGGAGGTCCTGACGCACATCCAGGCCCAAAGTTGCGGCCAGGCTTCCGTCATACAGATGCATGGACAAGGGATCCATGGTGATCCGGCCGTTTTTGGCCTGGACATGGGCCGCTATGTCAGAAAGCGACAGGTTGGCGGCCGTAAGATGGCCTATCTTGAGCTTTCCATCCAGCACAAGTTTCCGCAAAGGGGCATAATCCGGTTTTGCCTCTGCTGTTTTCGCCCCTGTTGTTTCTGCATCTTCTTTGCCGGATGTGCCGGCACTGGATGCTGTTTTTTTCTGTGCCGGCGGCGGCAGGTACCGGTCCAGATCAATCCGGTCCAGGACAAGGTCAAAGGCGATGTCCGGCTTTTCAAAGGCTTCGGCCCCTGCACTGAAATCAAGGGAGGAATCATCCAGGGTAAGGTGTCCGTCTGAAAAAGAGACAGCGTCTGCATTCCCTGATATCTTTGTTTTCAGGGCTATTTTTTCAAATACCTTTGGGTCTGCGGTTTCCATGAAAAACGGCTGATCAAGCGCATCCATAAGCTTTCGCAAAGAAAACGGGGCCACTGCCAGGGCCATATCCACCTGCTGTCTGCCTGACGGGTCCTTCAGTGTTCCAGCCAGTTTCACATCCATAACACCAAAAGCTTTTGCAGCCAGGTCAAACAATATATCCGATTTGCCCGGGGTTTTGCCCACAGGACCTATGCTGCCTTCCAGGGCCAATGGTTTTCCATCCACTAATGCTGACATGTTGAGCTTTATGGGATCTTCCAGGCTGATATCTGTCAGGTTCACATTAAAATCTGAAATCTGTTTTTCCACGCCGGCGGCCTTGTCCGTAAAAGACACCAGCCCGTCCTGGATGGCAAAATTTGCCACTGTCAGTGACTCAATGGGGAGTGCTGCATCCTTTTGGGCGGTCCCGGTTTGTTCTTTTTTTGCTCCCTGAGCACCCAGATTTTCCCAGTTGGCCAGACCGTCTTTGCGGCGCTCAAGGAAAATTTGGGGGGTATCCACCACAAAGGTGCTGATTTCAACCTGCTTTGACAAAAGGGGCAGCACCTTGAGGTGCACCTCAAAGCTGCGGACCGTCACCATCTCTTTTGCCGCAAATCCCCGGGGACTGCCCAGCTGCAGATCAGACAGGCGTAACCCCACCCAGGGGAAAACGGAAATATCCATGTCATCCCCCATGGAAAAAGGCCGGCCGGTCTGCTGGGATACAATTTCCTCCAGTCTTGGTTTATACTGCTGCACATCCACAAACATGGGAACCAGGACAATTGCCGCCACCACCAGAACCGCCAGAATAACAACAATTCCTATGAACCATTTAAGTATCCCCTTCATAAGACCGCCTCCCTTATTTGGATATCACATCTTTATTAACAGTCATGCCCGGCGGGCATAACAAAACATGAAAGCCATTAGTTGTTAGCCGTTAGCTTTTAATAATCAGCAGGGAAAAAGGCCTATAAAACAGCCAGGGCTGCTTCATAATCCGGTTCATTTTTAATGTCATCCACCAGCTCGGCATACACCACAATATTGTTCTCATCCAGAACAATCACCGCTCTGGCCGTAAGCCCCTGGAGGGGGCCGTCTGTGATGAGCACCCCGACTCCTCTGGCAAATCCCTGGTCCCGGAAAAGCGAGCCTGATACCACATTGTCAATACCTTCAGCCCCGCAAAAGCGTTTGAGGGCAAAGGGCAGATCCTGGGACAGACAAATCACCTGGGTGTTTTCCAGGCCGGCTGCTTTTTCATTGAATTTTCTCACTGATGTGGCGCAGACATCCGTGTCAATGCTGGGAAAAATATTCAACACCTTGCGTTTTTTTTCAAAGCTGCCAAGGCTGATTTCAGAAAGATCCTGATTGACAGCTGTGAAATCAGGTGCTGCAACCCCTTTTACCGGAAATTCGCCTGCCAGGGAAACCGGATTTCCCCCAAGTTTGGTAGATGCCATGATGATTCTCCTTGATTTTTGTGTAGTTATTACAGGTGGGAATCCACAGGAATCCACCTGTTTTTCTTACATCGCACTTTCAATCATAGTAATATCATCCTGGATTTTTTCAACGGTACATCTGTTTTTTTATGCTGATGTCCCCCTGTTTTTTCAATTGGCTTTCAAAGAAAGGGAGATGCGCTTTCTGTTTACATCCACCTCCAGCACCCGGACCCGCACCTGCTGGCGCACCGTGACAATGTCGCCGGGATCTTTGACAAACCGGTCCGCCAGCTGGCTGATGTGCACCAGGCCGTCCTGGTGCACCCCGATGTCCACAAATGCCCCGAATGCAGTGACATTGGTCACAATGCCGGGCAGGCGCATCCCCGGCACCAGATCTGTGATTGCATGGACAGACGGATCAAAGGAAAATGTCTGAAACGCTTTTCTGGGATCGCGTCCCGGCTGTTTCAGTTCAGACAGAATATCTTTCAGGGTGGGCATACCCAGGGCATCGGTGATATACTCTCCCGGTGCAATTTTGTTTACCAGATCCGCGTTCATGACCAGATCCTCTGGCCTGCAGCCCTGGTCTCTGGCCATCTGCTCCACCACGCCGTAGGATTCCGGGTGAATACCCGAGGCATCCAGAGAATTTTTGGCGCTGCGGATACGCAAAAAACCGGCTGCCTGTTCAAACGCTTTGGGACCCAGACGGGGTACCTGCAAAAATGCCTGCCGGGTCAAAAACGGTCCGTTTTCCTGCCTGAACCGCACCATGTTGGCGGCAATGGTGTCATTGAGGCCTGCCACCCGGGCCAGCAGTTCTTTGGAAGCGGTATTTGCCGCCACCCCCACCTGGTTGACACAGAGTGTGACAGTGTCATCCAGGGCCTGGCGCAATTGCTTCTGGTCCACATCATGCTGGTACTGGCCTACGCCAATGGATTTGGGATCGATTTTCACCAGTTCCGCCAAAGGATCCATGAGGCGCCGGCCAATGGAAACCGCTCCCCTCACAGTGATATCCTCCTCAGGAAATTCCTGTCTGGCAATGTCTGAGGCGGAATACACAGATGCCCCGCTTTCATCCACCATCACGATCTCCACTTTGCGGGACAGGCCCAGTTCCTGGACAAATGCCTGGGTCTCCCGGCCGGCGGTGCCGTTTCCCACAGCAACAGCCTCTATGTCATACCGACCTATCAGATCAGCAATTGTC
>JAABTU010000243.1 GCA_011389715.1 Desulfotignum sp. | reverse complement strand
ATCGGTGTGACCACCCACTTCAATCACGGTTTGAGGATAACTGTTCAGCACATCGGATATGCGACGTAATTCCGCATATGCACCAGGTTTCAATTCACTGGAGTCATAATCGAAAAATGCCTCACCCTTGAATGTGGCCCGCAGGATATCCTGATCCCTGGCGATACTGGCGGATTCCGAAGCACCCACGGCATTGCGCAGATCCTGTTCCTGCTGATCCATATACCGTCCGATCTGGTTGCCGGTCAGGCCGCCTAAGGCCGCGCCGATACCGGCTCCGATCAAAGTGGATTCAGTGTCCCTGCCGATAACCTGACCTAAGGCCGCGCCGATGCCGGCCCCGACGCCGGCCCCCACGGCTGTCCCGCGATCCTGCCGGGTCTGGGTGGTGGCACAGGAAAACAAACCGGCACTCAAAACAAAAATACAAACGATAAGACATGTTTTTTTCATGGCATCTTCAACTCCCTGTTGTTTGTCTCAAAAAGTTAATTATACCATGGGAAATGAAACCACTTCAATGAATTTTTTCCGTGACAGGGGTTTCAAGCAACCGGGCGGTTTCCGTGGACAAAACAGGAAAAAATAACCTGTTGACTTGCACAAACCGGTTTACTATACCAAACGTATTGGCGACATGTTCCCATAGAGTCGCACAAAGACATGACAAACTGTTCATTTGACATATCAGAACGTTGTTCAATCATCCATACAATGAAAGGAGACGTCATGGAACGAAGACAGTTTTTACAAAAAGCGGCGATTGGCAGTGTTGCGGCGGTAACGGCGGGAAGTCTGGTGCAGGCACCGGCCGTGCATGCCAAAAAACAGGTCCGGTGGAAAATGGTGACGACCTGGCCCCCGAAACTGCCGTATCTCCAAGATGCGGCGGAACTGCTGGCAAAAAAAGTGGAAATCATGAGCGACGGTCAGTTCCAGATCAAGGTGTTTGCCGGAGGAGAACTGGTGCCGCCGTTGCAGACATTTGATGCCGTTCAAAAAGGAACAACGGTTCAGGCCGGTTCTGGTGTCGGCTATTACCAGGCGGGAAAAGCCCCGGCAGCCCAGTGGTTTGCAGCGGTTCCTTTCGGGCTCAATGCGGCGGGCATGGCGGCCTGGTATGAATTCGGCGGCGGGCTTGAGCTGTGGGAGGAAACCTATGCGCCTTTCGGTGTCATCCCCCGTCCGGGAGGCAGTACCGGGCCTCAGATGGCAGGATGGTTCAACAAGAAAATCGAGACAGTCGAAGATTTTAAAGGGCTGAAAATGCGGATACCGGGCCTTGGCGGCAAGGTAATGGCCAAAATGGGGGCCACAGTGATTCTCTGTCCGGCCAGTGAGATTTTTACGAACCTGGAACGAGGCGTCATCGATGCCACTGAATGGATCGGCCCGCTTCATGACAAACTCATGGGATTCTACAAGGTTGCCAAGTACTATTACTACCCGGGCTGGCATGAAACAGGTCCGTTTGTGGAGTTTGTATTCAACAAAAAAGCCTATGAAGAGCTGCCAAAAGATTTTCAGGCTATTCTGGATGCGGCCTGTGCCCAGGCTAGCAACTGGACCACTCAGGGATTCAACGCTGGAAACGGCCAGGCGTTGGATGAACTGATCAATGTGCATAAAGTGGATGTGGTCCGGTTGCCGGATACGGTTCTGAACGAGCTGAAATCCCATGCAAAGGATGCAGTTGCCGAAATCGCCGCGTCCGATCCCATGGCAAAAAAAGTCAATGACAGCTTCCAGAAATTCCAGAAAGTGATCGGACCCTGGGGAGAAATTTCTGAAAAACCCTATTACGAGATACTGGCTGACCGCTATCCATTGAAGGGATAAGTATCGATGAGGATTGGTCCGTTTTTTAAAACAATCGCCGCCAAAATCGATGCCTGCAACGATTGGATCGGCCGGCTGGTCTCCTGGGTCGTGGTGCTCCTGGTGGCGGTTGTTTTTATCGATGTGGTCATGCGGTATGCCGCCAACACCAGTTTTGTGTTTACCCAGGAGCTGGAATGGCATCTGTTCGGATTCATTTTCTTGATGGGGGCCGGTTACACTCTACTGTTCGACCAGCATGTGCGGGTGGATGTGGTGTATCAGCGGCTGTCGGACCGGGGCCAGGCATGGATCAATGTGCTGGGATGTATTTTTCTGCTGTTTCCCGGGACACTGCTCATTATTTACACTTCATTCGGGTTTGCCTGGGAGGCCTTCCTCTTTATGGAGGGCAGCCCGAATCCCGGCGGCATTCCGTTACGCTTCATTATCAAATCCTGTGTGCCTCTGGGATTTGCGCTGCTTTTGTTTCAGGGGGTGTCCATGTTTATTCGTAATTTGACGATTCTATTGACCCCGCCCTCTGTTGACAAAGAAAAGGGCTCTCGGTAATGGGATCTGAATACCTGGCCGGGTGGATGTTCCTGGCGCTTACGATTTTGTTGATGGCGGGTTTCCCCGTCACTTTCACCCTGATCGGCACAGCCATGTGTTTTGGATGGATCGGTGGGGGATGGGGGTTTTTCGAGCTGTTGCCCATGCGTATCTGGGGGGCCATCAACAATGTAGTATTGATCGCCGTGCCATTGTTTGTTTTCATGGGGGTGACCCTGGAAAAATCAGGGCTGGCTGAGGAACTTTTGGAAACCATGGGCCTGGTATTTCACCGCGTCAGGGGCGGGCTGGCCATCAGTGCGGTGGTGGTGGGGGCTTTGCTTGGGGCATCCACCGGTATTGTCGGGGCCACAGTTGTGACCATGGGATTGCTTGCGGTTCCCACCATGCTGCGGCACGGGTACCGGCCCGAGCTGTCTACGGGCACGGTGGCTGCCTCCGGTACCCTGGGGCAGATCATTCCGCCTTCCATCGTGCTGGTCCTGCTGGCCACCATTGTCCAGATACCGGTGGGAGACCTTTTCATGGCAGCGCTTTTGCCTGGACTGTTGCTGGTATTGCTGTACATGGCTTATATATTTGCGGCGGCTTTGATCAAACCGGACATTGCCCCGGTCATCACCCTGGCGGATGGCCAGGTGCCGGATGCCAGACAATTGTTGAAAAAAACCATGCGGGCACTGGTACCCCCTCTGGCGCTGATCACTGCGGTCCTGGGGTCCATTTTCGTCGGCATTGCCTCTCCCACGGAAGCCGCATCCGTGGGGTGTGTGGGGGCGGTGGGCCTGGCAGTCTTGAACCGTCGGTTCAATCTGAACATTCTTAAAGAGGTGTCCCGGACCACTACCCGGCTCACCAGCATGGTGTTCATCATCCTGGTGGGGGCCAATGCCTTTGGTCTGACTTTCCGGGAGTTGAATGGCGATGAACTTGTCCGTGGTTTTCTCATGGACATTGCCCATACCCATAACAAATGGGTGGTGCTGCTCATTGTCATGGGTGTGATTTTCCTGATCGGATTTGTGCTGGATTTTATCGAGATCATTTTCATCCATGTGCCGGTGCTGGTACCGATCCTGGTGGATGATTTCGCTTTTGATCCTCTGTGGATCTGCGTGCTTTTGGCTATTAACCTGCAAACCTCTTTTATGACCCCGCCTTTTGGATTTTCGCTGTTTTACCTCAAGGCGGTGACTCCGCCCCAGATCAAAACCGGACATATCTACCGGGGCATCATTCCATTTGTCCTGCTGCAGTTGATAGGTCTTTTCATCGTGGCCATGTGGCCGTCCATCGCCACCTGGCTACCGGGCCTGGTGTATGTCAGATGATGTTTTAAGAGGGGTGAATCCAGATTATTCAGAATTTTCGGGAGTATTGAAATCTCGTATGAAGATCTGCCAGAATGCCACGAACAATGCCGCTAGCAGGGGACCGATCACAAACCCGTTGATGCCGAACAGGGCAAATCCGCCAAGAGTGGACAGCAGCACCAGATAATCCGGCAGTTTGGTGTCCCGGCCCACCAGAATGGGCCGCAGGAAATTGTCCACCAGGCCGATCACCCCGGCCCCGAACCCCGTGAGAATCAGGCCCTGGATCCA
>JAABTU010000242.1 GCA_011389715.1 Desulfotignum sp. | reverse complement strand
CATGAATATTGATATCATCATATATTTCAGCAGGGTTGCCATATGCGTATATTCTATTATTCCATGTCCTTTTTAGGATGTTATGAAAAAAATAAGCACACTTTGGGAAAAAGGCAATGATGGCCCGGATGGCCACTTTAAAATCCCCCACCTGTGGCCGGGTCAAAATCCCCCAGCGACAGAACATTATGATCTAAGTTATTCTCGCATTATCTCCGATTATCTCCGTTTTTTCATCCCTCGTTTTTGACAGAGAACTGAGAAAGCCTTCTGGCGGCCTCCTTGAGCCGATAGCTCTTCCCTTCGAACTTCAACAAATGGCCGTGGTGGAGCAACCGATCCAGTATGGCTGATGATGCGGCATTGTCTTTCAAAAGCAGTCCCCAATCTTCAATGGGTCGGTTTGAAGTGATCAAGGTACTTTTCCTTTTTGAATACCGGTTGATGATGATATCCAGCAGGTAATCGGCCGCATCGTTTGGCATTTTTTTCCGGAGGAACAAATCATCAATAACCAAAAGATCTGCTTGTGTAAAGAGTTTGAAAATCTTTTTTTGATTTTGGGTCTGTTCGGCCTCGAACATGTCTTCAAAAAATACATGTGCCTCCCGATATACCGTTTTCTGGAACAATTGGATAGAAGCGTGGGCAATGGTTTTGGCAATATGGCTTTTTCCCGTTCCAGGGGCCCCGATGCAAAGAGCATGCTCCCCATTTTGTATGAACTTGGCGGTCACCAGTTCATAAATCTCCTTTTTGGGAAGCTTGGGATTAAAACCCCAGTCAAAATCTGTCAAAGTCTTCAATTCATCCAGGCCGGAAGCCTTGAACCTGCGGTGTTTCAGATTTGAAGAACGATGATCCATTTCATCCTGAAGCAGCCAGGACAGTGCTTCGACCAGGCCGGCATTGGATTGGCCGGCCTGCAAGGCCCGGCTTTCAAGTGTAGCCAGCATACCGCTCAACCTGAGAGCTTTCAACTGTTTTTCAATTTCTACCATAGTCATACTCATGATGTCTCCTTTCTTTTTTTTTCATCCCTTAAATCATCCCTTTCTTTCTTAAATATTTGAGTTGGGCTCCGGACATGTCGGCCGGGTCCTTTATAACGGACTTTATCCTTACCGGCGGACATCCGGGCCGCTCAAATTCCTGATTCCAGTCAAATTCTTTCACGATAAAACCATGTCGATTGAGTAAAGATGCCGCTCTTTGTGTGCCTTTCCGGCCGGCTTCATCCCGGTCCAGAAAAAGGTTGATCACACGTATGTTCATATGCGATGCTAAAAACTCGACCTGATAAACCTGTTCAACAGAAATATGAGCCCCCATGAGGGCACCCGCATTCAGGCAGCCGGCAGACACAAGGGCGGCTACATCAAAAAATCCTTCCACGAGAGTCAGTCCGTAATGCGCTATCTGATCCCTTGCCAAAGGGTCCTGCAGCAATTTGTCCTGGTTGTAGATCACCAGTTTTTTCGAAAAAGGAAAGCCCCAATACCTGCCATCCGAAGCTGACTGATCTTCTGTCAAAGCGCGTCCTACGTGGCTTAAAATGACGGTTTTCAAATCTGGACCAACCCCGCGCACCTGAAAAACCAATCTGCCGTTTAATGGTGATTGTTTGTCTGCCACCCTTTCCGGCAGATAGCCACATCCCAGGTATTGGCAGGCTTTTTTTGAAATGCCGCGTTCTTCAAAACCGGGATGTCCGCATTGTAAAAACGGCCGCAGATCAATATCCACAGGGCTGTTGGCCTCACTTTTATTTCGGGTTGGTTTCAGTTTGATGACCGCAGGTTTGTTCAGGACGGAAATCCCTTTTTCAATCATCCATTCCGCCACTTGGTAGCAATTCATCACCCGCCCGTGCCGGGCCAGCAGGTCCTGACAAAAATTGAGTATTCCGCCACCTTTGCCACTGCTGAAATCGTTGTATACGTTCTGGTCCAGATGCACATGCAAAGAGGCATTCTCTTCACCGGTAAAAGGGGATTTAATCCAGATCTCGTCTTTTTTATGCTGTAACGGCTCAAGGCCGAAGACAGCCAGCACTTTCAGCCAATCGGCATTTTGCCATACCTGTGGGAGCTCTTGTTTTGAGATTACAGTATGGTTACCGGCTGCAAATGTGTTGAAAAATTCACCATAGTCATTTGACGACCGAATCAGCTTATGCTCCTGGCAGATGGTATCTTCAGCCTTGGGGTCGGCCGGGGGATTCTGGCTTTCGACCAATCGACGGAATGATTTGTAGCTTCGCAGTCCCTTTTCTATGGCTTTTTGAGCAGCTGACTCAATCCTGGCGGCTTCATGTTTTCGTGCAAGATTGACGACACCCTGCAACCGCCGCTGTCCGGACCGGCCCTGCTCCCTGAAAATAAGTTCGCAAAATTTTCGGGTTTGGGGGCCGATACTCTCGGCTTTGCTTAAAAGATAAGTTGTCTGCCGGGATGGATTGAAAATTCGGTCCTCCGGCTCTATTTTAACCGCTCCAGGCCGATCGCTTTTGACATGGGTACGGATCTTTTCCATAGACCGGGGATCAATAATCTCAACCTCATGCTCATAAATCCGGACAATCACGTCCTGGTGTAATGGTGCCGGAAGGGCCGAATAATAGGATTGATCCACTTGGATAGTGCCGTCATCATACACTTTACGGGTTTCCTGCCGAAAATAATCAAATCCTTTCAACGGCAAGGAATGCAAACAGGGCTTCTCCTCCTGAAACATCTGTTCCACCTGCCGCTTCGCCCGACCGTGTATCCGCTTTGATGCCCAGGCTTCTTCCCAGTGCATCAGCCACTGATTTTGTTCTTCGATGGTGTCGAACCGCCGCCCTTTCAATCCTGTATCCTGGGTATGCTGGACGGCATTTTCAACCGTTCCTTTCCGGTTGGGGTCTCTCACCCTGGCCGGGTCTGCCACTACCCCGTAATGATTGAGCATGGCCGCATAAACCGCATTTAGTTCAGGCTCATAGATATCCGGCTTGATGACCCCTTCTTTTAAATTATCCAGAACCACATACTGAACGCAGCCTCCAAAATACCGGAAAGCTTCCTCATGCAGCTTGGACCAGATTTCCTTGCCGGACTTCCAGACTACCTTGCGAAAAGAGCGCCGGGAATACTTCAGGGTCATCACAAACAACCGGGGACGTCTGTATTTACCGGATGGCCCCATGGTCAAGGCACCTTTCCCATAATCTACCTGGGCCTCTTCTCCCGGTAAAAACTCCAACCGGTCAAACTGCTTGGGTGTTTTGTGCTTTAGTTTGCGGACAAATCGCTTTACGCTGTTGTATTTCTGATTAAAATTGAATTTTTCCACCAGGTCCTGGTAAATGGACATGGCATTCCTGCCCAGCCTGATCTGAGCCTCAATCCATTGCCGATGAGGTTCACAGGCGGACCTTGCATGAAACGGTATCGGTTCGGTGGCCTCTGAAAAGGCCGGTGGCCGGGGTGGGGAATTATTAATCGAGCCGGTGGCCGGGGTGGGGGATTTTGAAGTGGCCACTGGTAGGAGAACTTGGATTGACCCTGGATCATTCCGATGTATATATTTGCGGATGGTTTTTCGGTCAATACCTGTATTGCGGCTGATTTCACGTTGACTGACATTCTTGTTGAGCAAGGTGATCATTGCTGCTTGTTGTTCTGGTTTCAAAACGTTCATCCTTTTCAGCTCCCATGTATGTATTGATCAAGTGATACATGAGAATGTAAACGTTCTGTCGCCTTTTACCCGAATTTTCTGATTTTCGGCGATTACACCGGATTTTTTAGGTGCTCAGGTGGGGGATTTTGGGGTGGCCACAGGTGGGGGATTTTGGGTGGCCATCCGGGACTGAACCCGGTACAGATGATTACAGGGATATCGGATCTGATGGCAGTCAGTTTTTCTGCAAGCTGCATGCCGTTTAAATTCGGCATATTCATATCGGTTATGATCAGATCAAAGCAAGATGGCTCGGACCTGAATGCAGTAAGGACATCCACGCTGCT
>JAABTU010000241.1 GCA_011389715.1 Desulfotignum sp. | reverse complement strand
AGGACTATACGGCTTTTTTCGAGGCTCCCAGCATTAACGGGGTATTATCCGGCCTTTACGGCAACCATGGTACGCGCATGGGCGAGGCGATAGTTTATGGCGCCGTACCCGCTGCCAATACCGCTTTTAACAGCATTGTCAATTACAATGAAACAGACGGATGGCGGGGTACAAACAATGAACAGGCAGAGGGCGGCGGTCTGATCCTGAAATGGGACCCCACCCCGAATGACGGCATAACCTTGCTGGGGTCATGTTCCAAATCAACAGCCAAAGACCGGCTGACTGACCTCTATGAATATGATGCCCCCTCTTTGCCTGATGACCGGTTTGACAACCGTTCTTATTCAGCCACCCTGGGATATCGCCGGAACCTGATGCCTGGTGCGGATTTTTTGCTTTTGGCAAAGCATCGTCAGGGCCGGTATGATACTTCCAGCCATACCGGATTCTGGCTGGGTACGGCACAGGAATTTGCCCTGTTGCAAAACAGTTTCGACGGGGTTGATCTCTCTTCAAACCAGGTGCAGGCCCACCTTCTCTATCGTCATAATACACATCAATTGATTATGGGACTGCTTCATCACTGGCGCAGGAGAAGCCTGGAAAGTGAATCTCTCAATGAATCCTGGTACTGGTTTGATGGATGGTGGTATGATCTGGGCAGTGAAACTGATATAACCGCCCATACAGTGAATGACTGGTATCGGAGTATATATATACAGGATATCTGGCAGGTGAAACCCTGGATGATCTTTGAAGCCGCCCTGTATTATGATACACTCAGGAACCATAATCTGTATTCAGCAGTTTCCCAGAACCGGGAAAAAATCAACCCGAGACTGGGGGTGATTTTTACACCAACACCCCATGATACCATAAGAATTGCAGGATTCCGGTATCTGACTTCTTTTAATATTGACCGGTTGGACCCTACTGATATTGCCGGCATCCCCCTTTTCCGGAACAGTTTTGAAAATATGGTTACCAGAGAGTATGATTTTTCCTGGGAGCATGAATGGTCTTCCGGATATGCGGGCATAACCGCATTCTATCTGGAGAGTGAGACAGAAGAAACCTATAAATCCAGTCAAACAGACCAGTGGTCCGCAGAAATACAAGGCATTTCCCCGGTCTTGAACCAGATGCTGTGGGAGGGATGCGGTCTGCGTATCCGATACCGTTTTCTGGATATCAAAAATGCGTATTCACCGGACAAAGACCGTGAAGACCATATGATATCAGCCTCGTTGAATTATCTTCACCGGAACGGCATTTTTGCCGGCCTGTCCCAAACCTATCGACAGGAAGATTTTACCAGGTCTAACCGGGATACTGAACATATATGGCTGACCGATCTGACCCTGGGATATGAATTTCCCGGCAAAAAGGGTATGTTCCGAATTGATGTGAGAAATGCATTTGACCATCAGTTCAACTGGGTGGTGGATGATATGGTTTTCACAGGCAGGATTCCCTCAAGAGAAATCCTGGCCAAAATTTCTGTTCAATTTTGATTGATGAAGTCGATATTTCAGGCAGGTCCCGGAAAAAAACTGATGGTCGGGACGGTCTGTTTTTTTATTTCTTTGTGCTGGTGCCTGACCCCCTGGGGCAGAGCCTGGGATCTCTTTTTGTATGACTCTTTTTTTCTTTTGAGGGGGCCCCGGTCACCTTCCGGTGAAATTGTCATTGTGGCCATTGATGAACCAAGCTTCGGGGTCATCGGAATCCAATGGCCCTGGCCCCGAAGTATTCATGCCGATCTTGTTGACGCGCTTTTTGCTGCTGGAGCCAGGACAGTTGCCATTGATATTCTTTTTCCCGAAGTTTCGGCCCCCGGGGAAGATGCTGCCCTGCGAAAAGCCTTGAAACGACATCCATCCTGTATTCTGGCGGCTGATATAAGCAGGGTGGAGGAGGAAGCCTATTCCCAGGAAATCATTATCGGGCCGCATCCGTCGCTGACAGATGACACAATGGCTACGGGATATATCAACATTCCTGTCGATCCGGATGGTTTTATCCGCAGCAGCTGTTTAGGAAAACCTCCCATGGAGGCCCTGGCACTGGCGGCTGTCCGTAGATACCTCGGGCCGGAGACACAAAACCGTGAGTTTAAGGACGGCAGGATCAATTTTGCAGGGCCGCACAGAACAATCCGCACCATTTCCTATTATCAGGCCCTTTCACCAAATATCCATCTGCCAACCGGTCTGTTAAAGGATAAGCTGGTGTTTGTGGGATTCAACACCCAGAATATATCCAAGATCCAGCAGCATCTGCCGGACTATTTCCCGACACCCTTTACCCGGTGGGGGGGTGGCTATATGTCAGGGGTGGAGATCCATGGGAATCTGGCTGCCAATCTGATTCAGGATAATATCATACAGGTTTTTCCTGTTTTCTGGATCCTTTTGATCAGCTTTGGGATATGCGTTTTGACGGGAATGCTTTTTTACCGCAGAAAATTGTTATGGGGTGGCGGGGTCGTTGTGCTGTGCTGGCTGGTTCTGGGTTGCGGCGCGTTTTTTTTATTTCACTGGAAGCATCTGTATGTGTCATTCCTTTTTATCTGCCTGCCAGTGACCAGTTTATATATGGTCAGCCCTTTTTTTTACTATCTTGAAAGCAGGCGTGAAAAAAATTATATCCGTCAGGCATTTTCAACCTATGTAGCCCCTTCTGTCGTCCAGCAATTGATTGAGAATCCGCAGCAGTTGAAACTGGGTGGAGAGCAGAGAGAGATCACTGCCTTTTTTTCTGATGTGGAAGGATTTACAGGAATATCGGAGCGGCTGACACCTACTGAACTGGTAGGGCTTCTCAATGAATTTTTGACGGAAATGACAGACATCATTCTGGGTCATGAAGGTACAGTGGATAAATTTGAGGGGGATGCCATAATCGCCATGTTCGGTGCACCCAACCAGTTGCCGAATCATGCAGAACAGGCTTGCCTGGCATGTGTCCACATGCAGGAGAGGTTGGTTTCACTCAGGGGCGACTGGCAGACCAGGGGCCTGCCTCCCTTGAAAATGCGTATCGGTATGTGCACGGGACCGGCTGTGGTCGGTAACATGGGATCCAGTCAGCGGATGGATTATACCATGATGGGGGATACGGTAAATACTGCTAGCCGCCTTGAGGGAGCCAACAAGGCATATCACAGTTACTGCCTGATCAGTGAATCCACCCGGCATGCTGCAGGCTCGGCCATTGCGGCACGGCAGATAGATGTGATCAGTGTTTTCGGCAAAACAGAACCTTTCCGTGTTTATGAAGTCCTGGGAATTCAGGGACAACTGGCAACTTCCGTCCATGGGATAATCGAAGCTTACGAAAAAGGCTTGCAGGCCTATCAGAAGCGGAACTGGGACAGGGCTGCAGATTATTTTCAACAGGTATTGGCCCTCAGGCCGGAGGATGGACCAAGCCGGACCCTGCTGAAGCGGTGCCGGGAATTCAGGCATCATCCACCGGACAGAAACTGGAAGGGTGTTAACAGCATGAAAACAAAATAGCTGTTATGTGTTCACCAATGCCACATCAACCAGAGGACGTTTTTTTTATAGTCAAAATCAGCATTACCGTTCAGGCCGGAGCATAGTGTCGGTCAGCCGGTAAAACCCTTTAAAATTTTCCAGCCAGTAAGCGTAAAATACAATGTTGTCACTGTTGAATGAAGTGACCTGCCGGCGTTTTTCAGAGGCATAAATGAGAAAAAGCCGGCCTGTTTCTTTTTCAATATTATAGATCATGGCGGCAAGATTGTTGTCCAGCACCATGAGATCGCCATTTTTTAACTGGTTTTCCTCCACTTTTTCGGTATGCTGCAGCAGATTTTTCATGGGCAGGTATCCATAATATTTTAATCCTGCAGCCTGGGCCGCCTGGGAGTAAATGGCATAAAAGAGATAAGAATTGTCAGTGGCTTTTGTGGTGAGCGGATTGCCTCCGTATTCATAAGGGGTACCAATGAGCTGCCGGGCGGCAGAGGGTATGTTCTGCCTGAAAAC
>JAABTU010000240.1 GCA_011389715.1 Desulfotignum sp. | reverse complement strand
GAACGCTGCAAGACAAGACCACGGAACAGAGGTTCAGACACAAGGATAATTTTTACTGCACCCTGGAATCCATCAGCCAAAATCTGCTGGAACATCCCGCCATCCAGGGAGTGGTCATCAATTCCAGGGACGTCACACAACGCAAGATGGCGGAGCAGGCTTTGCAGCTTTCCCACCAGGACCTGGAAAATCGGGTGGAGGAGCGCACCCGGAATCTGACATTGCTGAACCAGGCGTTGAATACGGAAATTCTGGTGAGAAAGCAAAAGGAGATTGAGCTGGAAAAAGCCAACCAGGCAAAAAGTGAATTTCTGGCCAATGTCAGCCATGAGATCAGAACCCCGCTCAATTCTGTACTGGGTTTCAGTGAAGTACTGTTTTCCATGGCAAAAGATGATGAGCAGAAAAGTTACATCCAGGCCATTGCCACTGCCGGGGAGAATCTGCTGGGACTGGTCTCCAATATCCTGGATCTGTCCAGGATACAGGCCGGGAAACTGGCCATCAAAAAGACATCGGTCCGCCTGGATACCCTGCTCAATGAGATACACCACCTGTTCAGGATCAAGCTTGCACACAAAAAACTGCAGTTTTTAATCCAGATCGATGCTGAAATGCCTGACTCCCTGTATCTGGACGAAATCCGCCTGCACCAGGTGCTCACCAATCTGGTGGAAAATGCCGTCAAGTTCACAAAAAAAGGACATGTCAAACTGTCTGCTCAAATTACTGACAGGCCATCTCCGAAGAACCTGGATCTGATGATCCAGGTCCAGGACACGGGTATGGGCATACCCAAAGACAAACAGGAAATGATTTTTGATCCCTTTGAACAGGAAAATGCCGATATCAGCAGAAAATACGGGGGAACCGGTCTGGGTTTGGCCATCAGCCGGCGGCTTGTGGAATTGATGGGCGGCCGCATCCGGGTTGACAGCCGGCCCGGTGAAGGCAGTGTCTTTGAAATCAACCTGCCGGAAACAGCTGTCTGCAGGACCCAAAAAGGAGGAGATCCATCCGAATCTGATAAAAAACCTGAACCCGGGGCTTTATGGAAACACACCCAAACAGCCGAGGCTGCGTCAGGTCTTTCCAGAGCGGCTTTCCGCCAGGCCCTGGTCCGGCACCCGGAACTTCTGCCCCTGGTTAAAGCCCGTATTCTTCCCCATCTGCCGGATCTGCATGAAGGCATGAAAATTTCAGATGCCCGGGATATTGCCGAAGATATCATGGAAATGGGCCGGCAGTTTGACCTTGCCGCGTTCCGGGAGTTCGGCAGCCAGCTGCACCAGTACACCCAGGCCTTTGATGTGGAAAAGATAACCCTGTGTCTGGCACAGGTGTCCGCCATCCTGGATACCCTGGATCCGGAGTAAATCAGAAGCCGGGTTTTCCCGGAAAAATCCAGGACCGAAGCCATCCCCAAAAGGTGTTCCCGGCCAGATTTTCCTGCTCTGATGCCTCCAGAAACCGGACCGTTTGCTGTGTATCCCTGTACCTGTCTTTCCGGGTGATGATTTCTTTGTCCGGATCCAGGCGGCGGATAATTCTGGCTGGATTGCCCGCTGCAATGACGTTGGCGGGAATGTTCGAAGTCACAACGCTGCCGGCACCGACAATGCTGTTTTCGCCGATGGTGACCCCTTTGCACACAATGGCGGAATCCCCGATCCATACGTTTTCCTCCAGGACAACCCGGCTGGTGTCCGACGGCGGCAATGACCGGTCATAGATGCCGTGCCAGTCAGAATCCGTGACATAGGCATGGCTGGCCAGCATGCAGGAATCTTTGATACAGACACTGTGGGCCGCACTGATGCGCACCCCGGGAGAGATGAGCACATGGTCCCCGATGGTGATGCCGGGGATCTCTTTTTTGTCGGACCAGACCGTGAGCCGGGTTTTCTTGTCTGAACACCCCAGCAGGCTCACATGGGATCCGATGCGGATCGGGCCGCCGAACAGTTCAATATGCCAGGGCTTGATGATAAAGGAATGTTCCCCCAGGCCGGTGAGATGGGGTGCCAGATAGTGGCGCACATAGAGGTGCTGGAGCCGGTACCAGGCTTTTTTGATATAATAGGGCCGGGTGTCCCGAATCACCGGTGGTTTCCCGTAAAAATAAACCCATCCCAGTTTTCATGGCAAAACAGCCCGGATGCAGGGGTCAGATCATGCAGGGCGTCCGCCGCCATGAGGGTCACGGCATTGGTCCAGGAAATTTTTTCTTCCGGCCAGATCACCATGTCCGGATAGGTATACCCGCACCAGAAGGTCTTGTCATCGTACACCCGGTCCTGGATCCAGGAGAATACGATCCTGGCTTTCTGGCGGTTGCCCATGGCATTGAGGGCCAGGACCAGTTCACAGGTTTCCGCAATGGTCACCCAGGGCTGATCAGACACACACCTGGCCCCCTGGCCGTCAATCACATATTTGTGCCAGTACTTTTCCACCCGTGCCCGGGCTTTTTCCCCCTGGATCGCCCCGCAGAGAACCGGGTAGAACCAGTACATGGAAAACCGGGATTTGCTTACATTATATCTGTGCAGGTTTTCCTTCAGGGAATGGCCGAGCCTTTCCCATGCCCTTTCCCATGCCGGCCGGGGCCGGTCCAGGATATGGCAGATGCTCAACGCACACTTGAGGCTCATGAAAACAGAAGAGGAGCCTGCCAGCAGGGACATGGGATCGACTTTTCCGTCAGGGCTTTTGGCCCAGAAGATCTCTCCGGTGTCCGTCTGAAGCCCCAGGGCAAAATCCAGCCCCTTTTCCATGGGTTCCCAGAACTGATCCAGCCATGACCTGTCCCCTGTAATAAGGTATGCGTGAAAAATGCCCGCAGCAATGTAACAGGCCATATGGGCCTGGCAGGTTTTGTCTTCCGGCACCCCGTTAATATAGGCGGAAAACCATGATCCATCCTTGTTCTGAACCTGCTTAAGCCAGTCAAAAGCCTGCCGGGCCGCAGCGGTGTAACCGGCGATGTTCAGCCCCATGGCTGATTCCACCAGGTCCCAGGGGTCTGTTTTGCCGTCCGTGTGCCAGGGGATATCCCCTGACGGGCGCTGGAGCGTGAGAATCAAACCCGCTACTGAAGCCATGTTCAGAACAGAGAACTGCTGAATTTTTGCCGGTATCTGGTGCCTCATTCCCCATCTCCACACAGAATGAACATATTTAAAACCTGGTTGATTGCCGCGTCACCCTACCAGACCCTGTTTTTTTTTTCAAGGCCGTCCCCTGTAAATTCATGAATGATAATTCATTTTTTTGATTTTTTTTTCAACCGGGATTACATGCTGGTGCACCCTGTATCATTCATATCATAACAATTTGAAATTGAATGGGATTATTCCTTGAACCCCGGGGAATTATTTTCCTTGACAACCCCGGGGTTTTTCTGTTATTCAAAAATGAATACTCATTCATAAAAAAACAAACTGGTTAACCACGCTTACAACAGGAGGACATTATGGTAAGAAAAATAAGAAAGGCCGCAGTCATCGGGTCCGGTATCATGGGAGGCGGTATTGCTGCGCTTCTGGCCGGTGCCGGTGTAAAGGTACTGCTTTTGGACATTGTGCCGTTTGACCTGAAGGATGAAGAAAAAAACGACCCGACAGCCCGGAACCGCATCGTCAAAAGCGGCCTGGACGCTGCCCTGGCATCTTCTCCGTCTCTGTTCTTTAATAAAAAGGATGCCGCATTGATCTCCATCGGCAACCTGGACGATGATATTGAAAAACTGGCGGACTGCGACTGGATCGTTGAGGTGGTGGTGGAAAGACTGGACATCAAACGCAATCTGTTCCAGAAGGTGGAAAAGATCAGAAAACCCGGGTCCATTGTAAGCACCAACACATCGGGTATTCCCCTCCAGGACATCACCGAAGGGTTTTCAAGCGAATTCAAACAGCATTTCATGGGCACCCATTTTTTCAACCCGGTGCGGTACATGCACCTGCTGGAGCTGATTCCCGGTCAGGACACCCTGCCGGAAATCTTAGGCTTCATGGCA
>JAABTU010000239.1 GCA_011389715.1 Desulfotignum sp. | reverse complement strand
TATGTTATGTGAACTTATTTGAGACTGAAGTGGACAAGTGGGTAACGTATAGTCCTTTTTTATCCTTGACTGGTTGAAAGATGTTGGTTATATATGATTGATATAATAACCTCATTAGAGGGGATTTGAATTTACATGCCAACGATAAGTATGTTTTATGGGATTATAATTCGCATGTATTTTGCACCTGGAGAGCATAATCCACCTCATTTTCATGCTTATTACAATGAATATAGAGCATCCTTCAGTATTGATTCTTTTGAAATTACAAATGGAGAATTTCCCAGAAAACAAAAAAGGCTTGTTCAGGCATGGGCAGAATTGCATATTGATGAGCTAAAAGCCAACTGGAAACTTGCTATGAATGAAGAACCTGTTTATAAAATCAAGCCATTATAAGGAGGATAATCATGTATAAGGGAGTAACAGGAGTCGAGGCAACTGATGATTATAAACTGCTTCTTTGTTTTGATAATAAAGAAAAAAGGGTTTTTGACGCAAGTACTATTTTATCCTGTGGGCGATTCTCAGAACTGAAGGATTTAAGTTTGTTCAAAAGAGTTCGTATAAGCTTTGACACTATAGAATGGGACAATGGTCTTGATTTAGATCCTGAATATCTTTACAGGAGAAGTAAAGGGGTGCAATCCAAGTAAGAATGGGAACAGGTAAATAATGCATATTCTTTGATTGTTGTCCCTCGTATTTATTCGTCCTGCCTGAAATCATTGACAATTCTTCAACTATCCATTACAGTCGCTCGCATTATGGAAACGAAAATTTTAATACTTTTGGCTTGTGTTCTGTTGCTGTTAAGGGACAGAAATCTGCTCCTTGAGAACCTTGCATTGCGACAGCAACTTGCAATTATGAAACAGAAAAACAAACGGCCAAAGATCAGACCTATGGACCGGATTTTCTGGATATTTTTACCCAGGATTTGGAAAGACTGGAAAAGTGTTCTTATTGTTGTGAAGCCGGAAACAGTGATCCGCTGGCACAGAAAAGGATTTAAGCTGTTTTGGGCGTATAAATCACGGAAAAAAGGCGTGGGACGACCTTCAATTGACCCTGAAATCATTGCCCATATTAAAAATATGGCAAGAACAAACCCCTTCTGGGGTGCGCCACGTATACATGGCGAGCTTATGAAGCTTGGCATTGCAGTTCATGAAAGGACCGTTTCAAAAATCATTAAGCGGTTCATGCCCCGTAATCCGCCATCCCAGACATGGAAAACATTCCTGAAAAATCACATGTTCAACACATTTGCCGCTGATTTTTTTACGGTCTCGACTGCCCGTTTTCAGGTGCTTTATGTTTTGGTCATCATCAGGCATGAATCCAGGCAGGTTGTGCATTTCAATGTTACCAGGCATCCGACGGCAAGGTGGGCTGCACAGCAAATTGGCGAAGCCTGTCCATGGGATACCCTGCCCAAATATTTGCTCAGAGACCAGGATGGTATTTATGGTCAATATTTCCAATCCAGGATTCAAAATATGGGAATTAATGAAGTCAAGACTGCGCCGCAAAGTCCATGGCAGAAGGCAGCATGACAGATAGGCCGACGTACAAATGGCCGAAAGCCTGGAACCGGAAAGGCTGCATTATGCATGCTCAGCCCACTACCTGGACCACATCGACGGCATCAACCTCACCGAAGAGCAGCAGACATTTCTCAAGGAGATCACAGATCCCTTGTTCAGAGAAAGCATCAGGGATTTTATGGTGAACCAGCAGTTCCGCCGGGATTACTGGGTAAAAGGTGCCCGGAGCAGCAGCGATAACGCGTTTCTGGCCAGTTCTGTGACCGGGGGCGGCATCACTGTGGGAAGGTGCTGCCGGTGCTGCGGGCGCTGGAGGTGATTTAATACCCCAGCTTCTTGAGGATTTCTTTTATCCTTTTGGCGGATTTGGCAATACTGCCATTTCCGCCAAATGGTCACGGATTACATCCCTGCCATGGCCGGGGTCAGGTTTTCCTTATTGTCGTTGTTGTGTGGGGTGGGCATTGGGTGACCCCGCTAACACATATCCCCCGGTTTTGGGCGCACCCTGAAATTTAATTTTTTCTTGTTCTCTCAGTTCTTTTAACCAGCGTTCCAATGTTCTTTGCGGCAAATTCAGGGCGGTTTTAATCTCCTTGGATTTTTTACCTGGATTGGCTTTAATATAATTTTAAAGTCCGTTTACTCCGCCACTTACTCCGCCACTTACTCCGCCACTTGATTTTTCAGCAATTGGAAACAATGTGACTTTAAAATTCTGAGCGATTATTTCAAAAACAGAGGCAGGGGCTCCTACATCTGCCATGGATTGCATCACCCGTTTAATTCCGGAACCATATTTTTCAATTATTCCCACTTCTTTGAATATTGAGGCAATCTGCTTGTTCCTGGGGTTGGAGGCCATTTTGCCGGAAAGAATATCCTGCATTATTAAGCCGTTGGGCAGGGGGCCCGGGTTGAAGCATTCGATTCTGTCATTGAATATTTTTATGGTGGAATCTCCCTGAGCCCGATAATCCCTGTGAACGATCATATTTATTATGATTTCTCTAACAGCTTCAAGCGGATATTTCCAAGCCTCATCTCTCTGGACTTTCCCTGAAATAACAAACCGTTTGCTGATATGCTTGCGTACAAAACCCATACACGCTTCCACTTCTGAAAAAAGGTCGTCCCGAATCGTAACGCTGTCCTTTATGATGATTTCTGAATCAAAACGGCCGGCATCGATGGTAGCGATCATGGAAGGATTTTTGCCGAACATCAGAAAACAGCCAAAAGAAATCGTATTACCACGCAGCAGTTCAAATTTTTTTAGCACGGTCAACGGATCATCATTGATGGGATAATCCCGGACCCTGGGGCAGATCGAGCAGGCCGTCAAGGGAAAGCAGATCACCTTTGTCCAGGTCATGCAGGCGATGATGGTGCTCACCGGGGCGGGCCATGCATGCCCGGTCCAGGAGGATGCAGTGATCACCAGCAAGGTGAAAAAAAACTCCCGGGCCTTGAACACCTTTCTGATGAACAGCGCCCGGAGCAGCAGCGATATCGCGTTTCTGGCAAGTCCTGTGACAGGGGGCGGCATCACCGTGGGGAGGTTTGAGCAGCTGTTTGCCCTGGCAGTGACCCAGGGGAAAAAGCAGCCGGCAGAGTGGGCAAAAGCGGTGTGGCAGGTATTGCAGGCCCAGGGGCAGAAACTGGTGAAAGAGGGGCAGACCCTGGAGACGGATGAGGAGAACCTGGCGGAGCTGACGGAAAGGGCACAAGAGTTTGCTGAGAAGCCGTTTCAGCATTATTTTGTTGTTCAGGGCTTGAATCTGCTTCTTGATGTCTGCCGGGGTGTTGCTGCTGAACCTGGCATCCAGGGCTTCCAGTAACATTTCTCTGGCATTCAAGAGCTGGCCTTTGTCCATGCCCTTCTCTATCCCGATTCTCTCGGCACTTGTAATATACGGCATTTTCTTTTCCTCCTCATATGCAATCAAATCTTGCGTAAATTTTTTGGTCAATTCATCGGGCAGCATCATCAACCAGTCCACCAGGCGGTACAGACTCAGGATGTCTTTTGTGGAGAACCCTTTTTCATACAGCGCCCTGGTGATGGTCCACTTCCAGGTGTATCGTTCTTGTGGGTTGTTTTTGGTGGCCTTGGTTTTTAAATGGGCCGCCGTGCAAAGTCTGGGTCTTTGTCGCTCTGGACCTCGATATGGATCATGACATGGAACGGTTCGTTTTCCAGGGACCACACCCGGACCAGTTTGTCTGCATGTTTTCTGCCGATCTCCGCATCCCTGACTACTTGCTGCAACTCTTTGTCGAGGAATTGATGGCCCTTGTCCCAAGCGATCCGTGCAGCGATGTCCGGGAAAAAAAACTGCATCAGTTCCTTGAAATACAATTCCATGCCCTCTTTCCAGGGGCTGTCATAGTCATCGGCTATGTTATTTTCCAGGGTATTCATAGCGATATTCTATACACGTTCCGGGGAAAATGCAAGATCGAAAATTGGGCAGGGGACCTTGCT
>JAABTU010000238.1 GCA_011389715.1 Desulfotignum sp. | reverse complement strand
CCGGCCAATACCCGCATCAGGGTTGTTTTGCCGCTACCGTTTCCCCCGCTGACTATGGTGAGTTCCCCCTGTTTCAGCCAGAAATCTTTAATGATGATGCCAAAAGGTTCCTGGCCGGGCTGGGCAGGATAGGCATAGGTCATGGATGGGGTGCCGATGGTTTTGAATTCAGGGGGGACCGGTGTGCGCCCCTGCCCCAGTTCTGGTTCAAGCCGGTTCTCTTCCAGTTTTTTTTCGATTTCCCGCATCCCGCCAATGGTCCTGCCTGCCCCATAGGCCATGGGGCCGAATTGTACCAGGGAAAAAGCAGGCCATATGGCCACCATGGTCACAGAGATAATCCGGATAAGGTCCTGGGCGGCGACACCGAAAAAATTGGGAAGGAGAAAAACAATGAGACCCAACGGCAGAAACAAAGTGGCCTGTTCAATGGCCAGGGATCTCATCTGCAGGGCTTCCGTACCTTTAATGCGATCATGTTTGTATTCGATCCCCGGTGCAACCTTTTCCGTGAACATATGCTCGGACCGGGACCGATTCATCTTCAGCTCTGCGAAACCATCCAATATGTCGGACAAAGAAGCGGTAAATTTTTCCGTGGCCTTCCGGTCTTCCAAAGACCGGTTATGAATGCGCCTGTGGATGCCGTACCGCAGGTAAATCACAAAGGCCAGGGATGCTGCCACCATGCCCAGGGCCGGCAGAGAGATGAAGGCCAGGTAAACCCCTGTAAAGATCACCACCACAATGCCGGACAGCGTAGGGATCAGGAAACGGGCTGCCGTGATCATACCCACCTTATCCGACCCAAGGGCCGTATAGATCAGACCGGGTTCAAAATCCTTAAATCCGGCATAGTCGATGCGGCGCAGCTTGTCACAAACCCGTTTCTCCATGAGGTTCAGGGCATTGATGGTGGATTCCACAGCAGCGTCTCCGCCCTTTGCCTGCAATAAGTAGAACAGGGTAAGGCTGGCACCGAACAATCCCAGGGCTCTCAAGGGCACCTGGCCTGTTCCAGCATATCCTTCCACGCCCAGTATCAATGTGTACATCAATACAGCCAAGGACAGGCCGTTTCCCATGGCTGCCCATAGGATAAACCAGCGTTTTTTGCCGGCATGCTTTAGAACAAATTCTGTAAATTCTTTTGTATTCAAGACGGATTGTCCTCTTTTTTATCTTTTTATAAGGGCTGTCCTCAAACAACAGATGGTTCGAAAAGACGCCGCTGGTACCCCAGGCATTGATATCCGTTTTCATTGACAATGGGGATCATATGGGTATCGATGTTCAACTCTTTTCTGACCCAATAGCAGATAGACATGGAAATACCGTAAATTCGTCCCATTTTCTGAAATGTTCTGAAATTTTCCATGCACCAGTCCCGATCAGGTGCTGTGCGCCGGCGCTGTTTACAATGGTCCTTATTTTCAGGCGCCAGATAAAGATCATAAAGCGCCCGGGCCTGTTCCGGATCAAAGTGCTCAAGCAATTGACCGATCCATGCCAGGGTTGCCGGAGAAACTGTCAGGAATTCCGGTTTGAAATTGATAATCTTGTTTTCATGGAGCAGCTCAAAAAAATTTGTCATCACCTCCTGATTCAAATAGGAGGGAAAGATGGGCTGGACCAGGGCGGAGTCCGATAGAATCCCTTTTTCCTGGCAGAGTCTTACCGCTGCCATACGTTCCGGGATGGGTGCCCCAAAAGGCTCCAGCAGCAGACGTAAGGGAGCCGGCATCAGAGAAATACTGGTGTTGAACTGCATTTTTCCCCGCAATTGTTCAAACAGGTCGATGATGGTATCTCCCCCATGCTCAACCATCAGGTGTTTGATCCCTGCTTTGGAGGCAATAAAGAGCCTGGCCTTTGAGTCGGGAAATTTCTCAAAATGACGGACAAAGGTTCTGAGAATATCATGGGCAATGCCGGTGTGCAGGGTAGGTTCCTGTAAGGCCTCTGTTTTGGCGGAAAAATAATAGTAGTGCTCTTCAGCCATGTGTTTTTCAAGGATAGGTTCCAAAAGCGCTGCGTAGTTTTCATAGGCATAAAGTTTATGATCATGGACCCCGTCAGTGACCAGGCAATAGAGGCATCCCACCTGGCAGCCTTTTACAGGACTGACCTCATAGGTCAGTGTGGGGCAGTGTGAGGTGTAATTATGAATCTCAAGCTCAGTGGACAGATCTATACTGCCCACGTCCACTGTCATGGAGGGAATGACAGTGCGGGCGGCATAACGGTCCATGAAAGACCGGCATCCTGCCTGAAAAATCTCAATGGTTTTATCATCCGGCTCCACGGTTGTGCCCAGCGCTTTGAGATCGTTTCTTCCCATCATCCGGGGTGAGAATCCGTCCAGGTTGTAAATATCAGATGCATTGCAGTAAATGGGTTTAAACTCCATCAGGGTTTCCTTTTTCTTGGTAAGCTGCTGTCTCCCACAAAGGGCTTTCAGCAGATTTGTATCAATATTGCGTGTATGTTTTTTTACTTGAACTGTTTGATCATATTCTCCTTCTCCGAAAAATCATCCCCCTGCATCGGTGACGGCGGTGAGTCGTCGGTTAAATCCGTGCTGTTTTTTAAAAATCGATTGTTTTCCAATAACTGCCTGGGCAGTGATGACAGAATCGCATCCTTCCGGGCTGCATCGACATTGTTCAAAATTTTATCCAGTTCTTCCAGGCTTTTCTCCAGCGCCGACAGATCCGGGCTTTCAATACCGGAGACACCAACAGACGGCTTCTTTCTGGCCAAAGGCGATGGAACCGATTCCGGGGGTACTGTTTTCAGGGTGTCGGGATTTAAAATCAGGGGCAGCCCGTCTTTTCCCCCCACAATCACCAGTTTTGCATTGGGAGAAGCAGCAAGCTCCCGGGTGGCTTTAATACCGGCATACCGGAGGTAAGCCGGTGTCAGGCCCTCATTGATCAGGTCCTGGGCCATGCGGATGGTGCTGGCCTCAAGAAAGGTTTTTTTGTAGCGCTCATATGCCTGAAGGATTTTATACCGTTCCTGGTATACGTTCTGTTCTGCTTCATGCTTGGCCTCAATGGCGGCGGTCATTTTTTCCGGCAGCAGGATTTTCCGTACAAATACGCCATGGAGATTAACCGATGATTCTTCCTGCGTAAGGATTCCGCCCAGCAGATCAAAGACTTTTTCCTGGATATCAAGGGGATTGTTGTCGTATATTTGGCTCTGGTGAAGAGTACCCACAATACCGCGAACGGCAAAGATGGCACCCGGAACAATCAATTTTTCCGCATATTGGGGGCCTACCCTGAAATGGAGCCCGGGTGCCCCCTCTTTTTTTACATTGTAAATGACTGAAAGCTCCACCCGGACCTGCAACCCCCCCTGGGAAAGGGCGAATACCGTACAATCCTGGCGCTGTACCCGGCAGTCATAGACAAACATCCGGTTCCAGGGCAGGAAAAAATGCAGGCCTTCACCATAGTTTTTGTCTAAAACCGTTCCGCCCAATATCCTGTAAAATACCCCCACATTCCCTGTGGGGATAATCTTGGTGCTGTATGGCCAGATGAGCAGGACGATCACGGTCACCATGAGAAGCCAGATAGCGATGCGCTCGGATTTCTCCCAAAACCATTGATAAATTTTATTTGAGAAATTCAGTTTTTCTCTCCTTTTCGTTTAGGTGATTATCACCTTATATTCCCTCTTGCCGCGAAGGTTCTGGCAATTTTGTAACATCCACCTTGCCGTTGGCGTTCAAGGGAAAATCATCCACTTCCATAATATATTGCGGTACCATTTGTCCAGGAAGATTTTCCTGCAAATAGGTTCTCAGTTCCGGGATAAAGTCTTTACTGCTGATATCTTTTTTTGCCCTGGAAAAATAGGCACTTAAATAGATTTCACCCGTATTCTTGGTGCCGGAGGTCACACAGGCATGGATCAGGTCTGGATGGCGCAGCATGGTGGCCTCAATTTCCACCGGCTCAATGCGAAAGCCCCGGATCTTGACCTGATGGTCCATCCGTCCCCGGAAATATAAGGTGTGGTCCG
>JAABTU010000237.1 GCA_011389715.1 Desulfotignum sp. | reverse complement strand
CGAAGAAATCGGCGGCAGCGCCTCTGACCTGGCCCTGCACACCAAGGGCCTGGAAACCCCTGGCTGGGGTCCCCGGGGTGTGTCCGGCATGGGACTGGCCTATATGACAGCAGACCGGGGCGGTTGCCACCAGCGGGGATTCACGGTTCCTTACGAGCTGGCCGGCGAATGGGACGGCAAAAAAATTGACCCCCTGTCTTCGGAAGGAAAAGCAGACATGGTGGTGACGCTGCAGAATTATTCCGCAGGCACCGACACTCTGGTAAAATGTGATTTCGGCAGCTTTGGCATCAGTGCCCATACCTATGCAGACCTGTTGTCCGCTGCTACGGGCACGGGGTTCTCTGCGGACATTTTCAACCAGGTGGGCGAACGCATCTGGAATCTCACCCGGCAGTTCAACCTGGACCAGGGAATGGATCCGGCATCCGACACCCTGCCCCGGCGGTTTGCTCAGGAACCACTGCCAGATGGTCCGGCCAGAGGGCATAAAATTTCTGAAAACGATATGGCAATGATGCGGCAGGCCTATTATAAGACCCGGGGATGGGACAGCACGGGAAAACCCACCTCCAAAACCCTGAAACGCTTAGGGATAGCATCATGACACCACCGGTCAACAAAAAGGAAGCCAAGCGCATCGAAACCCGCAAACGGATTCTGGAGGCTGCCACCCATCTGTTTGCCCGGCTGGGATACCACAAGACAACTATCCAGGACATCGCCTTTCACATCGGCATGACCACGGGAGCAGTGTTTCACCACTACAATTCCAAAACCGACATCCTGGATGATGTGGTGGCGGAACTGGACCAGAGCTTTGCGCAGTATATCCGGTTTCTGGAAAAATCCCATGCCGACTACAACACCATGATCCACGGGATCATGGAAATCTTCATGGACCGGTTCTACAACCAGCCGGATACCATTATTGCCCTGGCATCCCTGGCAGCAGAATTCAGCGGCATCCGGGGACCGGTGATCATCAAGGTTCAGTCAGCCTATGACCGGTTTGTGGATGCCTTTGAGGCGGCAATGAATCGGATCTGCCCGCAACCGACCAACCGGGCCGCTGCCATCTGTTTTATCTCCGCCCTCCAGGGCCTGGCACTCCAGGCCCTGGTCCGGGACGGCCAGATCGAGTTGGATGATCTGGTCAATGGATTTCTCAGCCTTGTCATCCACAACCAGGTCAGCCAGACAGATGCGTTACAACAGATATCCCGTTGATACAGATACAGCCTGTTGATGCAGATACAGAATAATGCAGAACAGACCCTTTGGAACAGACAGGAAAAAAGGAAAGATAAAAAATGAAACAATCATATGACTATATCATTATCGGCGGCGGATCCGCCGGGTGTGTGCTGGCCAACCGGCTCAGCCGCGATCCGTCCTGCAGCGTGCTGGTACTGGAAGCGGGCCGGCCCGATTATATCTGGGATGTGTTTATTCATATGCCTGCCGGCCTGACCTTTCCCCTTGGCAACAGATTTTATGACTGGTGTTATGAAACCGAACCGGAACCGTTCATGCTTCAACGCAAAATCTTCCATGGCCGGGGCAAGGTGCTGGGGGGGTCTTCCTCCATTAACGGCATGATCTATATCCGGGGCAATGCCCTGGATTACGAAAAATGGGCCAAGGCTCCGGACATGGAACACTGGGATTACGCCCACAACCTGCCCTATTTCATCCGGGCGGAAAACCGCCTCAAAGGGCCGGACCAGTACCACGGCACCAAAGGCCCCCTGATTCTGGAAACCGGGCCGTGTAAAAACCCTTTGTTCCAGGCATTTCTCAAATCCGCCCAACAGGCGGGATATCCTCTGACCGATGATGTGAACGGGTTTCAGCAGGAAGGGTTCGGGGCATTTGACCGAAACATCCACAGAGGACGACGGCTGTCCGCGGCCCGGGCCTATCTGCATCCTGTTCTCAAACAGCGGTCCAACCTGGACCTGGTCTGCCGGGCCCTGACCACAAAAATCACCTTCCGCGGCAAAAAAGCCACGGGTGTGGAATTTGTCAAAGGCAAAGGCAGCCGGCCCAGAACAATTCAGGCAGGGGAAGTGATCTGCTGCGGCGGAGCCATCAACTCCCCCCAGATCCTCCAGCTGTCCGGGGTGGGCAATGCAGACGATCTGTCCGCCTTAGGGGTTCCCGTTGTACATGACCTGCCCGGCGTAGGAGAAAACATGCAGGACCACCTGGAGGTCTATGTCCAATATGCCAGCAAAAAACCGGTGTCAATGAACCCGGCCCTGAAATGGTGGAAAAAGCCGTTCATCGGTTATAAATGGTTGTTCCACAGATCAGGGGCCGCCGCCACCAACCATTTTGAAGCAGGCGGGTTCATCCGGAGCAACCAGGATGTGGACTACCCCAACATCCAGTTTCATTTTCTGCCCCTGGCCATCCGTTATGACGGCTCCCGGCCCAGCCAGGACCACGGATACCAGGTACATGTGGGCCCCATGTATTCCAATGCCGTGGGATCCGTGAAAATCATCTCCACCGATCCCCGCAGGCACCCGGCCCTGCGCTTCAATTACCTGTCCACGGACCAGGACCGCAAAGAATGGGTGGAAGCGATACGGTGTGCCCGAAAAATCATGAACCAGCCGGCATTCAACGAATTCAATGCCGGAGAAACCTCTCCGGGCAACCATGTCCAGACCGATGAGGATATCCTTAACTGGGTGGCCAAAGATGCGGAAACCGCCCTGCACCCCTCCTGCACCTGCAAAATGGGCACCGATGCCATGGCGGTGGTAGACCCCTCCTCCATGAAGGTGCACGGGGTGGAAAACCTGCGGGTAGTAGATGCCTCGGTCATGCCTTGTGTCACCAACGGCAACATCTACGCCCCGACCATGATGGTGGCGGAAAAGGCCTGTGACCTGATCCTGGGCAACACCCCGGAGCCACCGTCAACAGCGCTTTTCTTTCGGCATGGGAAAAAACAGACCACGTCCCATGCCCCTGGAAAAATCAACTTGACCCCTGATAAACTGGCCCTGCCTGCAGGATGCAGCTACAGGCAGGGCCAATAAAAAGAACCCTGGTCTGTTTCATTTTCCCTTGTCTTCATTTGTCTGTGCGGGGAGGGTGTTTCTCTCTGCACACCCGGCACCGGTCATCAGAACAGTGTTCACAGGAAAAGCAGTCTTTACAGGGAAATTTTTTCGAACTCCCCGGCCGCTTTTCCGGCACATATAATTTGCCCGGCAGGCCTGGTATGGAAACAAACGGCATGAATTTTCCTTTCAATCAATGGCCTCCATGTGAATATGGTAACCAGGCAAAAGGCACAGAAAGCACGCCTTTCCACATCGAAATACCTGGCCCTTCTTGTAAAAAAGGAGACCAGTGGAAAATGGCCGGATCATTATTTTGATCTGGTGGGCTCACGGGAAGGAGAACCGCTCCTGCTCGCCCTCACAAATCGCCATCTGCAGTATTTTCAGCAGTATCACCCCTGTTTACCGGTCATCTCCTCGACAGTTACCTTTATCACGGCGGTTTTTGCCAGCATATCGTCCGGATAGTCAAATGACCGGCCAGAATAATGGGCCATGATGATATCCAGGCCGGCTTTCTTTTCTGCAGGGGTGTCCAGGATCCGGGCTGTGCCCGTGCCGATGACGCTTTTGAATGACACCCCCCAGTCGCAGGCGTTTGCTGCTTTGTTAATTTTTATCAATTCATCTACCTCAAAGCACACATGGGGATTGGCCTTGATCAGATCAATTTTCCGGCCAGCAGGGGCACTGTGAAAATACAGGGCCTGGTCCTGATACCCATAGTTCATGGGCACAATATAGGGCACATTTTTGTCCACAAAACCCAGGCGGCAAACCTGTCCCTGTTTGAGTATCTGTTCAATATCTGCTGTCTTGGTGATCTGTTTTTCTTTGCGCCTCATGGGCAACACTCCTTTTCACGTCACATGTCCTGTCAATGACACTACTACACCTTACCCGGGACCGCACTTGAAAAAAAGCGGTCTGATCATGTTTTTTTCAGCAGCATCATG
>JAABTU010000236.1 GCA_011389715.1 Desulfotignum sp. | reverse complement strand
GTTGATCTCATTCAGATAGCTCTGGATGGGATCTGATTTTACCAGGGCTTTTGAATTGGAGGCCCTGGCCTTTGGCACCGGCAGCAGAAAATCTTTTTTGGTTAACCGTTTTTTATCTGTATCGGAATAGCTCTGGTCTATGTCGTTTTTCATTCAATGAACCTTCAACAAAGAAAATTATGTATAAAAAAATATTATACCATTATCAAGGTGTGGATTAAAGGAATAAATTATTCAAAATCCCGAATTCCTGATGTTTTTTTGCTGGACTTTTTGTGGGCTTTCTGTTAAAAATTCCATCTGTTGCGCCTGTAGCTCAGCTGGATAGAGCAACGGACTTCTAATCCGTAGGCCGCAGGTTCGAATCCTGCCAGGCGCGCCACTCTTAGCTTTCCAGTCTGCAGGGCCGACACTTTTTATCTTTAATCGGGTTTTAACGATGCTATGTCTGGGTATCCCTGTTACCCCCGAAAAAAGGGTGTCTTTATCCTAAATTCTGGGTATTTAAACTTGACACCAATGGCTCGAAAAAGTATTTGTTAGAGCGGTCATTTGTAAAGGAGTCTATATTCTCCAGATTTGTTCATCAGAATATGTAAATGACAGGGCGGAGCTATATTCAAATTTCAAATATTCCATTTTTTTCCGTCGGTACCAAATTTTTTCCCGCCGGCACTAACTAATGAAAAAATCCTGTAAAATCAATGAAATGTTTTTCGAGCTAGGGGTTTTCCCCTATAGGCTATAAGTATTTTATCTGATTGTGTTTTATTTTTAGATGTGGTTTTTGTGCAGTTGACAAATAGTTTATGCCTGATTTCATTTGATTTTTGCGATCAAGAGCCGAATTATACTATACCTGCATCAATAAATATGATAGTCAATATGTCAGATATCAAAAGATGCAAGCGGCATTAACCCTAAAAGGAAAGGAGAATACTAAATGGCGCAGTATACCGAGAGTACCTCTCAGGTTGTCGATACGCTGCAGAATTCTGGTCTAAGTTCAGATACCAGCTCTGCTATCGCAAGCCTGCTCACTGCAGGCGGTTCTGAGGGAGATACAACTATCCAGGCCTATGACGGCACACCGCCCGATGAAGGCACCACTATTCTGACGGTGGGACCTGGTCAGAGTCTGACAGATGATCCCGGCACACCGGTCATCATCATGGATCCTGATGCACCGGGTGCACAGGTTACATTGGATGCAGGAACCGGACAGGACCGCGTTTTCGTTGCAGGTAGCGGAGATGATAACATTCAGACCACGGGTGACGGCAATGTCACCGTCGAAACAGGCGGCGGCAATGACACGGTAAACACCGGAGGCGGCAATGACACGGTGACTATCACAGGTTCCGGCGACAGTTCCGGCGGCAGTTCCGTATCAACCGGCGATGGGGATGACACCATTATCGTGACCGGAAGCGGCACGCACACGATTGATGCCGGTGACGGAAACGACACCCTTGTTGTGATCACCGACCAGGGCGAATACACCATTAACGGCGGTGACGGGTTTGACCAGCTGTCAACGGAATATACCCGCGAGGAGCACGGCTTTACCTTTCAGGACGGGATACTCGTTATGAACAGTGCGCCTGTTCAAATCACCAATGTCCAGGCGGTGCAGTTCGATGATGGTATTTCCGTAATTGCTGAAAATGCCACAGAATCAGCTGTTGCACGGATGTATGAAGTCATTTTCGACCGTGAGGCTGATCTGGGCGGCCTGGAGTACTGGTTCGGAGCAGCCGGGGCCGGAGGTTCTCTTGAAGATATTGCCAATGCCATGGCATCCTCACAGGAGTTCTCCGACATGTACAGCGAGCTGTCCAACGAGGACTTCCTTGACAGTATGTACCAGAATACATTCGGCCGCGAGGCAGATGCAGGCGGCCAAGCCTACTGGCTGAATCAGATGTCAGAGGGCTTAACCCAGGGCCAGGTTGCACAGTCTTTTGCGACCAGCCAGGAGGCCGTTCAGCTCATGGGTATTGACGGCACCCAGTACGTCATCGATGCTTTTATTGCATAATAACCTGTAATCACACTTCCCATTGGCCGGCCCGAGCACGGGCCGGCCAATGGTCTTTTACATTTGACCTCTCCTGCCAAAAAACAACTCACCCACCTGCCCATCAACTCTGTAACCAGTGCGGAAGCCCTTGCGCAGCACACAATTTCTGCCCTGCAGCACAAGCATCTGGATGATGCCCTGGGCAGCGCCTTTGTCCTGCACCACAGCTATCCGGAACTGCCGGAAAGCCATGCCCTGTATGCCAGGGTGCTTACGGACACCGGGCAGATCTCCAAAGCCCTCAAGGTATGGGACACACTTATCAACCGGGTCCCCCTTGAGATGAAATGGCTGGAGATGGCGGTCCGGCTGGCACTTGCCCACCGCAATGAAAAGGCCCTGCAGCGCTGGACACAGCTGATGCAGCGTATTTTCATCTGCCCGCCGTCTTCAGGCCTGCTGCTGAAGCTGGATCAGGAAGGCTGGCCGGTGCAGGGAAGTGCGGGCATACACTGCAACAAAGTGATGGCCTGGACCTGGCTTGCTTCCGGAACAACCCCCCGGATCGATCCCTGCGGCGGGCCGGCCCCCAAAATAGAAAATGCCGCCAGACAGATATGCGGAAATCGGGTACTGAGCTGGTTTACCCTGGATCTGCCGGATACCGGCAACGCTTATGACCTGCGTCTGCGCGGCCCGGACGGTACGGATATTCCCGGAAGTCCCCTTGCCTGTGAACCCGCCTCCAGCATTCTGCCCAAAAAAAAGGCAGGGAAAAAGGCAGGAAAAAATTCAGGCAAAGTTCCCGGGAAACCGGCAGTGATCATCCCCGTGTATGACGACAAAAAAGCCACACGGATCACCCTTGCCGCCCTTCTGGCCTCCAGGCGCACCTGTGCCCGTAAATTTGACATTGTTGTGGTCTGGGACAACGGCCCGGACCAAAGCCTGTTCCAGTACCTTGACAAGCTGGCCCGTTACGGTAAAATCATGCTCGAAACCACCCCCCGGAACATGGGATTCCTGGGTGCGGTAAACCACGGATTCCGGCGTTTTCCCAACCGGGACATTGTTCTGCTGAACGCAGATACCATTGTCCATGGCGACTGGTTCGACCGCCTTTACCGGATTTCCCGGGCATGCCCCGACACCGGCACGATCACGCCCATGGGCTCGTTTGCGGAACTGGTCTCCTTTCCCAACCCCCGGCATCCGGCAGACATCACCTCTCGCCGGACCACCGCCACCCTGGACCGGGCATGCCAGGCAGCTGCAGGAAAACGTCCATGGCAGGAAATCCCCGTGGGTG
Organism: Desulfotignum sp.; assembly: GCA_011389715.1. GTDB lineage: Bacteria > Desulfobacterota > Desulfobacteria > Desulfobacterales > Desulfobacteraceae > Desulfotignum. Next base: position 710 of record JAABTU010000236.1, on the reverse strand, counting down.
TGGGGTTCTGCATGTATATCACAAGACAGGCATTAAACCGGATCGGCGGGCTTGACGGGCGCTGGGTATTCAGGGGGTACGGAGAAGAGGTGGATTTCTGCCTGCGGGCCAAAGCAGCGGGTTTCAAAAATCTGGCCGCCCTGAACGTCTTTGTGGCCCATTTCGGCAACCGCTCCTTTGGCCTGCAAAAAAAAGCCCTGGTCGCCCAGAACAACAAAGCCCTGTTTTCCAGGTATCCCGACTACGACAGGGACTACCGGCAATTTATTTTAAAAGATCCCCTTCGGCCCCATCGCGAGGCTGTCAGCAGCGTATTGTACACCCCCCTGAATGGTCCCCTGCACCTGGTTTGCGCCTGGGATAAGGACACGCCCGGCATTGCTTCATTGCGCAGACACAACAAAGACCAGAATATCCCATGGGGTGCCCTGCTCATAGAAGACTTAGGAGACCGACAGCTGGCCACACTGCAGGTGCGCAGAGAAATTGCCCTGGAAGACATCTGCTTCACCCTGCCCCGTGAGTGGCAAAAACTAAAACGCGCGGTTGAAAGGCTTTCACCTGACCGCATCCTCCTGCACAGTCCCATGCCGACCCTCCACAGACTTGCCCGGCACCTGGATTATCCGGTCGACACCGGGGATACGGCAAATGCAGCCCCCTTTCAACCCCCTCTCCCGATGCCGGAAATCCCTGACATCCAAAAAACC
>JAABTU010000235.1 GCA_011389715.1 Desulfotignum sp. | reverse complement strand
GGATCGGTGTTGATGGCCACGATAAATTGTGCGTTCTTGATGCCTGCGCTGAAGACCCCTGTGCCGGACACACCAGCCACTATGCACAGGGCCGGAGATACCACTGCACCGGACACCCCGATGAGCCGGTCCATGGGCAGCCAGCCGTTCATGACAACCGGCCGGCTGGCTGCGATTTCAGCATCCAGGCTGCCGGCCACCGGCATGATTCTGTCCAGTTTTTTTTTGGTTGAGATACCGTTTCCCAGCACAAGGATCCGGGCTGCACCTTCAAGCACGGATACCTGCGCTTCACCATTGGATAAGGATTCAACTGATTTCAACCACCCGGGTTGTGCAAAACCGTCACAGGGCACATCAGTCACCGGACACCCGGGGGCAACCGATTTCAGCAGGGATCCGGCTGTTCTGGCAGCTGACAGGCACCAGGGTTTTTTGTCTAAAAGAAACTGTGCCTGCATATGGCTGCCATAGACAGAGCGCCCTGCAACAAGTGAGGTTTTGTCCTGTAGTGTGCAGGTTTCAACCTGGCTGCAGAAACTGCCTTTCAGGCGGTATCCCATGCGGACAGCCAGGGTTTGTGAAAGGGTGGCGCTTCCAAAAAAATACAGGTCTTTGGGACATTTTTGGACGGTCCGGGACAGCATATCCAGCAGCTGTTCCGGTAAAAAAGGGGCACTGGTTTTCATTAAATAAATATGTGACAGAGGAACATCCCATTGGGGAACAGAACCAGGGGGCCGGCCTGTGTGAATCAGCCACAGATCCAGTGCTGATATCCCATCTGCCAGTGCTGATACCAGTCCTGCCATATCCGCTGCCTGCCGGGCAATATGCGGTGCATCTCCCACAAGTACAATGGCAGCTTTCATGTCAGAAACCGCGGCTTAATGTATTGTTCAAAAAGCTGGTGCGCTTTTTTTTCAGGGGTGCCGGTTTCAATAAAGGTACAGTTCCTGTCGGTTTCACAGGGTTCCAGCCGGACCAGGGGCGGATCCATTTCAGCCAGGTGCCCCGGGTCCAGGTGCAGATCTGCCAGGGAGCACACCTGAACGGTTTTTTTTCTGGCTGCCATTTTCTGTTTCAGGGTGGGCACCCGCAAAAAGGAATTGTCCGGGGCATTGCCCAGCACCAGGACCAGGGGCAGGGCCGCAGTGTGAACCAGGTTTGCGCCGTCTGAACAGGACCATACAGTCAGATACCCGGATCTGTCCCATGCCAGCCGGGTCACATCTGCAATACATGGCCACCCCAGGCGTTCTGCAACCAGCGGTCCGGTCTGGCAATTGTCTCCCTCCCCTGCCCTGGGTCCCAGGATTACCAGATCCTGATCCAAGGATCGGAATACATGGGCGGCAATAATGCTGGAAACAGCCTGTGGGGAAAACCGCAGGTCCATATCCGCTGCAATGCGCACCGCCCTGTCATATCCCACCGCATACAAATGGCGCAGAAACAGATCCGCCCCGGCATCATCAATGGTCAGGGCGGTGCGCTCCCAGGCAGTGTCTTTGCCTGCATCAGAACCGCCCAGAGCCAAAGCTGTTTCAAGGGCACTTTCCTCATAGCAGTTGAACACCTGTCTGGCAAATCCCAGGTCCACCCGGTTTTTTTCATCAGGCTGCCAGTCTGCGGCAGATACCATGCCGTAATCAGGCATTATCTTGAAACAAACCGTGAGTTTCATTCTTCTATGGGAAAGATGGTACCCTTGTTCATGATGCCGTTGGGATCAAACACATCCTTGAGGGATTTCATGATATAATAGGCACTGCCGTGTTCTTGTTTTGTCCAGGGGGTGCGGTATTTGCCGATGCCGTGGTGGTGCACCATGGAGCCCCCGGCTTTGAGGGTTTCTTCAACAATGATGGCATTCAGGGGAATGTGATATTTTTCAAGCTCTTCTTCCGGTTTGCAGTCTGTCATGTTGTAGTCATACACAAAATACATATTGGTGCCGGTCTGGTAACTGTGTGAGGAGTGGCCACCGAGCATGGTCAGATCATCCACATGGGCAAATTCATTTCTGATTCTGTCCAGGGCGTTTTCATAAATGGCATGAATGTTGCCCCAGTTTCCGGAAACCTCTGTGGTAAAACCGGTGTTCAGGGTTTTGCGGATCAGCTCCTTTTCTTCCACCAGCTTTTCCGGTCCCCAGTTGAGATGATTGAACCAGTTTTCAATAATTTTGGATTCAATTGGGGCCCATCCGGTATATCGGGCCACAATCTCTTCAATGCCTTCCGCAGTGGCCCTGACAATCTTTTCCGGTCCCTCTGCCATGAACATGAGCACGCACCTGTCAGGGGCAAACTGGTCAAATCCGTGCTGTACACCGTCTTCAGCATCATAGAGCCGGGCAATGGAGGGACGGTATCCAGCGGTCATGACATCCCTGAGAATATCAAATCCTGATTTCATGTCATCCAGGGCCCAGGCCGCAAACCGGTTGTTTTCCGGATAAAACCGGTACAGTTTCAGGGTAACTTCCGTGATATAGCACAAGGCCCCTTCGTTGCCGATGATCACATGCCGGATATCAGGTCCGCAGGCCCGCCTGGGCACGTTTTTGATCCGGGTGATCTCACCGTTGGGAAATACAGCCTCCAGTCCCACCACCATGTCTTCAATCCCGCCGTAAAGCGTGGAAAACTGGCCAATGCTCCGGGTGGCCACAAGCCCTCCCATCATGGCCAGCGGTTTGGACTGGGGAGAATGTCCAGTGGTCAGTCCCTGCTGCCTGCACGCGTTTTCCAGTACCTCCAGGTTCACCCCGCACTGGGCTGTTGCCAGCATGGACTCAGGATCAATGCGGATAATCTGGTTCATGTCTGATCCGTCCAGGACGATAGAGTTTTCAACTATGGTTTCAAGACCGCCTTCTGTAGCGGAACCTCCGGTTTTCGGCACGCAGTTTATCTTATGCTCATTGGCAAACTGCAGCACCGCTGAGACCTGGTGTGCATCAAGCGGTTTCACCACTGCCGCCGGGATGGGCAGCGCATAGATGCCGAATACGGCCTGTACTTTTCTGTACCGGTCAACGCTGTTTTCCTTGAGCACCTGTTCATCGGTGATCACCCGTTCTTTGCCGGCAATGGCGGCAAGGTTTTCCACAATGGATTGTCTTGATAACATGACGTTTCCTTTTTGGTTGTTTTTTAAATAAATTTTGAATAGTTTCTTTCATGGCTGACACGGGTTTGTTTTTTTTCTTTTTGAAATGGTGTTACCGGACCAGATACCCCCCGTCCACCACCAGGACATGGCCGTTCACATAATCAGAGGCCTTTGAGGCCAGAAACACGGCAGCGCCCATAAGATCCCTGGTATCTCCCCAGCAGCCGGCCGGTATATGTTCCAGTACCTTCCGGTTGGATTCAGGGTTGCACCGGGTCTGTTCTGTAAGATCCGTTGCAAAATAGCCTGGTGCAATGCCGTTGACCTGAATATTGTATTCTGCCAGTTCATCGCAATAGGCTCTGGTCAAGCCGGTCAGGGCATGTTTGGATGCGGCATAGCAAGGTGACATACGCCCTCCAAGATAGGAAAACAAGGAACAGATATTAATGATTTTGCCGCTTTTTTTGGGTATCATGTGCCGGGCAGCCTGCCGGCTCAGCTCAAAGGCAGCGGTAAGATTGATGCTCAGCATGGGATCCCAGTCCAGGCGGTCAAATTTCAGCACAGTGTTGGTTCGGCAGATACCGGCGTTGTTCACCAGGATATCCACATCACCCAGTGCTGTCAGACACGCATCCATGATCTGCTCACATGCACCATCTTTTGTCATATCCACTGTCATGAATTCGGCTTTCACGTTCTGGGCCTGGAGCATGTCCCTGGTTTTGCCGGTTTCTTTGATCATACCGGGAATAAAAATATCAGCCCCGGCTTTGGCCAGGGCCATGGAAAAAGCTTGTCCAAGACCGGTGTTGCCGCCTGTGACAATGGCTTTTTTTCCTTTGAGAGAAAAAAAATCCATGGAAAAGGTGTTCAGGTTCATGGGAAAGGATATCCTTGGGGTTGGGGGTTAAAATTGGAAAAATA
>JAABTU010000234.1 GCA_011389715.1 Desulfotignum sp. | reverse complement strand
ACCAACAAGCCGGGGGAGAACGGTCTGGGCACCATTTCTCCCAACTCCCTGGAGATGTCCAATGTGGATATTTCCGAAGAATTCGTGGCCATGATCACCAACCAGCGGGGATTTCAGGCCAATTCCAAAACCATTACCACAGTGGATGACATGATGTCCACCGTCATTCAGATGAAACGGTAGTTTTTTTCTGAAACTATAAACTCCTGGCAGCAAGCCGGCAGAATCCCTGCGGTTTTGCCGGCTGCCGTCAAAACCCTGACAAATATCAGGTCCGGCACTTCTGTCCGGACCTGATCTCTTTTTTTCTGCCTGTTGTTTTCCCGTCTGTCTGTTCCTGCCTGAAATCCTTTGCAAATACGGTTTACACCCCTTATAATTGCTGGTGCATGCACGCATTGCGAAAAATGCCATCTTGTTGGCACAAGGATTGCTTTTGCACTATACAGTGGTCTGACAGGACCTGAAAAATTCAAGCGGGTGTGAAAATATGTTACCTGAAAATATTACAAACAGATTCCGGTTCATTGGCAATATGGGCAGAAGAACGCTTTTCATCCTGGGGGCTGTGGGGGCTGTGGTGTTTGTGCTCCTGGCCGTTGGGTCATGGTTTTTTTTGTTCAGTGCACCGGATGCAGACAAAAAAGGTACAGCAGCACACACCATGGCTGCAGACATGCCGGAACAGGACCAAATAGCAGCAATGCTCCAGACAACCGATGATGCTTTTTTTGCAGATATCATGACCCTGAAACCCCTTGAACAGCTTTCCCTCAAAAACAGCTCCGCTATGAGCCATGTGGATATGGACATTGTCCTGGAATTGATTGATCCCCAAGCCCGGGAAAAGCTGGAGTTGATGGAAAACCGGATATATGAAATCGTACAGGGCCAGGTGCGGGAGTTGACCTGGCTGGAACTGCGGAATCCGGAAGGAAAAATACAGCTCAAATATGACCTGCTCAAACGGATTAATTCTCTTTTTTCCACACCGGTGGTGAGAAATGTGTATTTTACCAAATTTTTAATGCAGTGATGGCAATATGAGTGAAATTTTATCCCAGGACGAAGTTGACAGTCTGTTAGACGGTCTGGATTCAGGTGAAGTCGAAACCCGGGCGGACGATGAACCATCTGCCCCGGTGGAAGGGGTCATGGCCTATGATTTCACCAGTCAGGACAAGGTGGTGCGGGCACGGATGCCCACCTTTGATGTCATTAACGAACGCTTGTCACGGGAGGTGCGTGCCACCCTGTCCTCGCTGCTGCAGACCAACGTGGATGTGAGTGCCAATCCCTTTGACAGCCTCAAGTTTTCCGAATTCATCAGGAGCCTGCCCGTGCCCACCAGCCTGCATGTGTTTAAAATGGAGCCCCTGCGGGGCCACGGCCTGGTGGTCTTTGAAAGCCAGCTGGTTTACAATCTCATCGATACCTTCTTCGGGGGAGAAGCCCTGGGCAAAGCCAGGGTTGAGGGCAGGGAATTCACCACCATTGAAGAGGTGATGATCCAGAAGGCTGTGGTGGCGGTACTCAAAAATATTGAAACCTCCTGGGTGCCCATTGAACCTGTGAAAACCTCGCTGGTCCGCTCTGAGATGAACCCCCAGTTCACCGCCATTGTTCTGCCCACAGACCTGGTCATCGTCACCCGGTTTGAGATCGAGCTGGAACAGGTGGCCGGTAACCTGGTGGTCTGTTATCCCTATTCCATGATCGAACCCATGCGCCACAAATTGGCATCCGGGGTCCAGGCGGAAATGGAGGAGATCGATACAAACTGGCGCCGGATGATCACAGAGGTGATTCTCAATTCAGAAATCTTTTTGCGGATCCAGCTGGGCAAGACCGAAATTACCGGAGAAAAATTATTGTATATGCAGGAAGGGGATGTGATTCAGCTGGACAATGATGCCGGTGATCCGCTTTCCTGCTATGTGGACGGGCTTGAAAAACTCAAGGGCTTTATCGGGGTCCAGCGGGGATTCCAGGCGTTCAAGATAACAGAAAAAATCACAACAGAGATCGGGTAACACATGGTTGATGAAAATGATACTTCCGCCTCTGATGCGGAAGAGCCAACGGGAAAAAGCGAAGACGCGGAAAAAAGTGAAGAGCAGGAAGCACGGGAACTGGATTTTATCTTAGATATTCCTCTGGAGCTTTCCGTGGAACTGGGCAAAACCAGGATGCTGGTCAATGACCTGCTGCAGCTGGGACAAGGCTCCATTATCGAGCTCAACAAACTGGCAGGAGAGCCCCTGGAGGTGTATATCAACCGCAAACTCATTGCCCGGGGGGAAGTGGTGGTGGTCAATGAAAAATTCGGTGTCCGGCTCACAGATGTTATCACCCCCATTGACCGGGTGAAATCTCTGGCATCAGAGAACCAATGAATCCGGATACTGACATATGGATGGCTTTTGCCAGGACGTTCGGCATGCTTTTTATGGTGCTGGCACTGCTGCTGCTGGGTCTGTATCTGGTGCGGCGGTTTTCCGGCATCAAAGGGATGAAAAACAGCCGGCAGTTTATACAGGTGCTGGCGGTCCACCACCTGTCCCCCAAGGAGAAACTCGTGCTGGTAAAGGTGCTGGAAGAGATTATTCTCATGGGGGTGACCCCGTCCAATATCACAAAGATTGCGGTACTGGATAAAAACACGGATCTGCCGGCATTGGCCTCCCATGACAGTCCGGGGTTTTCACGGATACTGGCGAAAACTTTGGACCGTACTATTTTTAAAACAGAGCCTGTGAAAACTACAGATCCTGCACAAAAAAAAGGGCAGCTATGATGCCTGAACATACCCACACGGGTGACAGTTTCCCCAAGCGCTTTGCAGCGCTCACGGGGATTGCCCTGGCTGTCTGCCTTGTGTTTATTGCCACAGATGCCCTGGCTGTAACATTTCCCATTCCTTCCCTTGAATTGAATGTGACCACGGCCACCGAGCCGGAACAGGTGGCTGTGGTGCTGGAAATCATTCTCCTGCTCACAATCCTTGCCCTGGCACCGGCAATCCTGGTTCTCATGACCCCTTTTACCCGGCTGGTGGTGGTGTTTCATTTCCTGCGACAGGCCATGGGTACCCAGACCAGTCCCCCCAACCAGGTAATTATCGGCCTGGCCCTGTTCATGACTTTTTTTATCATCAGGCCGGTGGGGCTGGAAATTTACAACACATCATTGAACCCGTATCTGGAAAGAGAGATTTCCTTTGATACCGCTTTTGAGATGGCCCAGAAACCTATTCGAAAATTTCTGCTCATCAATACCAGGGAAGCCGATCTTGCTTTGTTTGTCAAGGAGGCGGAAATCCAGAAACCCGAGACCCGGGAAGATGTGTCTTTGCTGGTGCTCATTCCCGCCTATGTGATCAGCGAACTGAAAACCGCCTTTATCATCGGGTTTCTTTTATATATCCCCTTTCTTGTCATTGACATGGTCACAGCCTCTGTTCTTCTGGCCATGGGCATGATGATGCTGCCGCCCATCATGATATCACTGCCTTTCAAACTGATGCTGTTTGTGCTCGTGGACGGCTGGCATCTGATTTCAGGGTCTTTGTTAAAAAGTTTTGGAGTATAAGCCATGACACCCGAATTTGTGATCGAATTTGCCAAACAGGCCATTGTTCTGACCATTTACCTTTCCATGCCCATGCTGGGGCTGGGGCTTTTGGCCGGTCTTGTGGTCAGTGTCTTCCAGGCCGTCACCCAGATACAGGAAATGACACTGACCTTTGTGCCCAAAATCATCGCTGTGTTTCTGGGGCTGCTGTTTGCGGCCCCGTGGATGCTGGAGGAAATCACCTCCTTTACCAGGCGGGTCATCGAAAATATTCCCCTTTATATCAGATAGAAACACCGCATAACAGCAGAAGAAAAATATGGAAATACTCAACATCATCGATATGGTTCAGTTCAAGACCTTTCTGATGGTATTGATGCGTATCAGCATTATTTTGTTCATGTTTCCCGTATTTTCCTCCAATGCATTTCCTGCCATGCTGAAAACAGGATTGGCCATGGTCCTGTCTCTGGTATTGTATACG
>JAABTU010000244.1 GCA_011389715.1 Desulfotignum sp. | reverse complement strand
GATTCTGGATTTCAGCTTCCGGATGATCTTTGCTGAGATCTGATTCGATGGCCCGGGGAGGTTCCGCTGCCGTTTGAGACGCTTTGAGAAGACGCATGGGCGGAGCAGCCCCCTTTTTGTCCTCTCCAAACCAGATGGTCTGGTGGGGGAATGGAATCTCGATGCCGCGCTCATCAAAAACTCGCTTCATCCTTTCCAGAAAGGCCCGGCGGACCGCAAACTGGCGCATGGGTCTGGTTTTCAGTCTGACCCGGACTTCTACTGCGGAATCCCCCAGATTATTAAGGCCAAACAGTTCCAGGTCCCCGATAATATCCGGTCCCGAGGTTTCATCCTGCTGCAGCTCCGTGGCCACATCCTGCAGGGCCTGGACGACCTCGCCGTAATCTTCCCTGTAAGCGACGCCTGCGTCCACCAGGGCAAAACCGTAGTCGCGGTTGCTGTTTTTCACGGTGGTGACCTCCCCGAAAGGTATCACAAATACCGCTCCTGTCAGGTCACGCAGGGTCAGGGTCCGAATGGTGAGGTGTTCAACGGTTCCTGCATATCCCCCTGCCTCGACCCAGTCACCCACTGAAATGGAGTCTTCCATCAGGATAAAGGCCCCTGTAATTACATCCCGGACCAGGGTCTGGGCACCAAAGCCCACAGCCAGGCCGACGACCCCTGCACCGGCCAGCAGAGGGGCGATATTGATGCCTATATGGGATAAGACGCTCATGCCTGCCACCAGGACCAGGGCAATCCGGATAACGTTGTTAATTAAAGGCAGCAGGGTCAGTATTCTTATGTTGGCCGTCCGTCCGGTAATGCCTTCCCGCTCCCGGCTCATGTAGGCTTCTATTTTCAAACTCACCAGTTCCCAAAACACAAAAGCGCCACCGATAATCAGTGTAATCACCAGTAGCTTGGAAATGACAGTGCCGCCCTGGGGCGACAATATCCAGCTGAAGGTGCCGATTCCCCAAGCCTGCAGAATCGAAAAGGCGGCAATGATGGACAAGACCCCTTTGACGGTATGTCTGAGCAAAGGGAGATACCTGTTGGCTCTGGCTTCCAGGTTCGGATAATTCTTTTTCAATTCATCACTGATTTTGAACAGTTGATCCAGACTCCGCTGACTGATGCGGAAAAGAAAGGCGGTCAGGACAACAACCATGATGGTCAGGATCAGTGCCCTGGCCACAAAGTAAACCCCGTCCTCGATTTCCAGAGCCCAGATTCCGAATATGCCCAGGGTAAACATTATGGCAGCAATGTGCCAGAAATCGGCAAATCGGCGACGTAAAGCGGTTACCGTCCGGACCTTTTGCAACTGGGGATCAAAGGTTTCCGATTCTGTCTGCGGCTCGGGTTTTTCTGCCAGTTTATGATCTCCGCGCAGCCACCAGGCCACATCCGTGCGATTTTGCAGCACAAGAATGATTACCATCAGGGCAATGATCAGCCCCAGCATTTTGAGAAGAAAAATGTAAAGACTGGAGGCAGCACCAAGAATCAAGACCGCTTCAAGAATAAAGTAGCCGTAAACAGAAATTCTGACGACTCTTCTGACCCAGATATACAGATACTGAGCTGACTCGCTGTCAAGAGGCAGTAACCTGATAGAAAAGATTCCGGGCATGAGCAACAGCCTGGTAAAGGCCAGAATCACCCTGACCAGGACATTGGCATTTATCAGGGTCAAGGCCATCAGTTGGGTGCTTGCGCGCGGTTGAAGCAGGGGAAGCAGTCCATAGGCTGCCGCTGCAAAAGCAGCGATGGGAATCAATTCCAGCAATGTATTGCCGAACATGAGAAGGATTCTGACCCCTTTGCTGTATGTTTCACGATCTTCCAGAGAGTTGCGGACCCTGGACAAGAGCCGGGAAACCAGTAACTGTGCCAGAAAACCTGCCAGCAAAATCAGTATGACTTTGCCACCCATTTCCCCCCAGCTCCAAAGTATTTCCGGATCCCGGGCCTGCCCGGCAATATCCCTGGCCAGATCGGGTATCTGGAGCATGTTCTGTCCCACGTCTGCCAATACATGATTGATTTCTTGCATGTAACCGGACATTGCCCTCAGCAGCTCTCCGACAAAACCTTTGGATTCACCCCCTGTTTTTTCGGAAGATGCTTCGCTGGTCCGAAGAAGCACCCGCAGGTCCTGCTTCAGGTTTTCCAGTTTTTGCGGGTCTTCCAGATCCTGCAGTAATTTTTCAATACCGACTCTGGAAGGAACAGTGTCCACGGAGTGATCCTCCTGGGCGACTGCCTTGAAAGGGTTCAGGATGAAAACAAATAATACCAGGACGAACCAGACATAACCATATGAACGTATGAAAGCGTGTCGCATCAATTCTCCTTTGATGATTGGATCAGTTAGGAATTTTCTTTTTTTTTTGTGCCCATAACACCGGTTGGTTATCAGTTTTTTGCTGGCAGACAAATACCATTTTTTTGCCTTTTATGCAATCGCCGCAAAAACAAAGACAGACATATTTCAACCATCAGGCAGGTCCTAACGGGGTGGCATCCGGGGGTTGCAGGGCACTGATCGGCAGCTTCAGGGTAACACAGGTGTCGGTACCATTGGATTCGATCTCCAGAGATGCCCCCATGAGTTTGGCCCGGTAGTTCATGATGCGAAGCCCCATACCCTGAAATTCCTGAGACGGAACAAAGCCGGTGCCGTTGTCTGTGATGCGCAGCGAGAACCAGGTTTTTTTCTGGGCCAGCTCGATGACAATGCGGTCGGACCGGCCGTGGCGGATCGCGTTCTGCACCGCTTCCTGGGCGATATGGTACAGGTTGACATTGACCATGTCGTTGCTGGCCGGTATTTTTTCATGGTACAGCAGGGCGCAGTTCACCTGGTGGAGCATTCGGGTGTTAGCAGACAGTTCCTGCAAGGATGACAGCAGTCCGTGTTTGAAATATACCGGGCACAAGCCCCGGGCCAGCATCCGGGTTTTCTGTATGGCTTCCTGGATCAGGAGGGTGATGTTTTGCGCTGACCGGGCCGCGTCAGGGGCGGTTTTTTCCATTTTGCTCTTGAGGACCTTGCTCAGCCCTTCCACGCCGATGAGATGGGGGCACAGATCATCGTGGAGGTCATTGCCGATTTTCTGGCGTTCCTTTTCTCCAATCTCCATGATCGCTTTTTCCAGCTGTTTAACCCGGGACACGTCCCGGTGGGTGATCACCGTTCCTAAGGGATTGCCGTTTTTGTCCCGGTACACCGATCCCCTGAGGGTGACTTCGATGAGCCGGCCGTCCCTGGCTTTTCGGGTGGTTTCGGTGCGGGCAAGCACATGGCCTTCCAGGATGGCTTGAATTCCCTCCATGGCCTGTTTCCAATGTTCTTCGGGCACAAAATGGTCCATCTTCCTGCCCAGGCATTCTTCCAGGGTATAGCCGAACACGCGGGTGAACGCCGGGTTGAAATAGGTGACACGTCCGGTCATGTCGTAGACGATGATGGGGTCCGGTGCCGCTTCCATCACGGATCGGTATCTTTCTTCGCTTTCCTGCAGCGCTTCCTGGGCCAGTTTGCGTTCGGCGATCTGGGCCTTGAGGTCCCGGCTGTAGGTTTCCAGTTTTTCCATGAAGGAGTTGTAGTAAAAGGTGATCTGGCCTACTTCATCCAGCGAGTGTGGAATCACCATCCGGTTTGAAAACCCTTTTCCAGTATCAATGTCTTCATTCAGCCGGTCCTTGAGGTTCCGCAGGGGTTCCGTGATGGTGGCGCTGAGAAAAAAGGTGATGGGAACAAAGATCAGAAGAGAAACCATTCCAACAATGATAATGAATTTCTGGATGGTATCCAGGGGAGAGAAGAAATCATCCATATGGATGACAGAGGCGACAATCCACTGAAATTCGGGAATGGGGTTGAAAAGAACCTGTTTTTGGCCGGAGCGGCCTGGCGTACTTTCCGGCCGGAAGATGGTGCGGGTGCCGCCGGCTTTTGTCAGGATTTCCCTGAAACCTGAATCCGCATATTCCGGAATGGAAAAGATATGGGCGCCTTTGAATTCCGGATGAATAATAAAGGTGCCGCCCGTGTCCAGGACACTGGCATATCCGGTTCTGCCCAGCCGCTGATCCAAGATGCTTTTTTCAAAATCCTGGATATCCATGAGTTCTGAAAACTCCTCTCTGTAGGCGGATACCGTGATCATCCAGTCCCAGGGGGCAAAATATTCAAGATACAATGCTTTGGCCCGGGGGGCCGGGTCGTCCGGATTCTGCCAGTCATATTCAATATACCCTTTTTTTCGGGTTACCATTTGCTGAACAAAGGCATGGTCGGATATGTCCAGGCCTTCCAGCAGTTTTTTTGGGTGTTTCACCACCCGGCCGGCACCGTCCAGAATACAGATGTAGCCCTGGGTTCCTATTTTCTGGGCCAGAATCAAATCTGCGGCACGTTTTTCGGCTTCTTCAGAGGTCAGTAGGCCATCGGTCTCAAGGCGGTGCAGGTGCCGGACTATATCCAGGTTCTTTTCCGCTGCGGCCCGCAGATAGTTCCGAATGGAAACCGACGCGGCGGTTTTCACCGTGTTGACCATGGCGGATGTGGCATTTTCCAGCATGTTATCCATGTTTTTTTCCACATGCTGTTTCACGATGGCGTAAATGGTCAGGCTGGAAAGACCCATGATCACGATAAAGGTGATGGAATAAATACACAGGATCTTGTAGCGGATGGGCAGGTTTTTAAAACGGTGCGGCAGATTCATGTTTTTTCCATTGGATTGGGTGTCGGGTTATCAGGCATAGGGATCAGCCAGGTCATGCAGTGATGTCAAAACCCCGCAGGAAACAGGCGGGCGGTTTTTTTTTCCAGGCGGTTCTGCAGGGCCAGTTCCGCCATGTTCTGCCGGAGCATGTCCAGAACATCATCGATGGATTCATGGATTTCCATGGCCCGGGGATGCACCTGGATCATGGCGAAAAATGCCTGGACCACGGCCGGGTCAAACAAGATCCCCACCCCGTGTTTCAGTTCAAAAATGGCGGACGGCAGATCTTTGGGCGGTATGCCGGGTCGGCCGGCGGTGATGGTTTCAAACACGTCGCACACCGCCAGGATTCTTGCCCCCAGCGGAATGTGCTCGCCTTTGATCCCGTCCGGATAACCGCTGCCGTCGAACCGTTCATGGTGGTGCCGGATCATGGGTGCGATCTCACTGAAAAAGGTCAGGGGGGTCAGGATATCCGCCCCCAGTACCGGATGCTGCCGGATCTGGTCCATCTCTCTGGGGGTCAGGTGGCCCAGGCGGTCCAGTACCGTGTCCCGGGTGCCAATTTTTCCGATATCATGGAGGATGCCGGCATGAAAAACGGTTTTGACCATGGCCTTGTCCAGGCCCATCTGTTGGGCCGTAAGCCTGGCCAGGACGGCCACCCGTCGGGAATGGCCGTGGGTTACGCGGTCCCGGGCCTCGATGGCCAAAGCAAACCCTTCTACGATTTTCCGGTAGATTTCCAGGATATTTCTGTCATGGCCCATGGCTTTTTCCAGGGCGATGGCGCCTTGTTCCCCCAGGGCGGTGACCAGTTCCAGTTCATGGGAGGCCAGGGAACGGCTGCCGGTGAAATAGACGGCCAGAAGCCCGGTATAAGGACCGGTAATGTCAAAAAACAACCCGGTTATGGAATTGATTTTCCGTTTTCCCAGGCGCTCCAGATCCGGGATCCGGTCATCTTCCCTGGCGTTGGGAATCACCACGCGGTTTTGCTTCTGAAGGCCGAACAGGGTCATCAGGGCGGGATAATCGATCTGCATCAGGCTCCGGTAATCAAATCCATGAAAGATTTTTGTTTCAATACGTTTTTTTTCCGTGTTTAATATCCAGAAAATACTGCCCTTGGCGGACAGGATCCGGGTGATGTTTTCCACGATGCATGCCAGGATATCCCGGGTATCCCGGTTGGCATGGATTTTTTTGCTGATCTGTGCAAACAGGGTGAAAAACTGGTGATAGTCCGGTGTCATACGCCTCCTCAGGACCGGTTTGACAAAACCGGTCAGTTGAAAAAATTCATCCACCTCATGGTGTAGGTGCGGTGAATTCGTTTCTGAAGGTGAATCACCGCATCCAGAACAATCTTCAGTGCTTTTTTTTCCCCTTTGCTCAGGCGGGAAAGGTCCGCGCAGTCGACCGGCAGGTTCGAATGCCTGTCCCGGTTTAAATGGCTGCCGATTTTCAGCCGGTTCAAATGGTAGAATGCATCCAGGCTCTGGTCGTATTCGTCACTATTCAGCACACCCCGGTCTTTGAGGGCGGCCATGCGTGCCAGGGTGGACGGGCAGAAGATGCCGTGATTCAGCGCCAGGATGCGCATGGCATTGATGAGATGGGCCAGGCCTGCGGTTTTGATGTTGAAGCAGGCCCTGCAGCCCTGAACCCGGTGGGTCCGGATTCGACCGAAAACCGTTTTGGGGGAACTGAACAGAAAATCATCCCTGGTCAGGTAATGGTTCACCACCGGGTTTTCCTGAAACAGACCAGAGACCCGTTCCCAAAGGGTCTGTGCCATGGGAAAATCTCCGTGGATCGGTCGGAAATCCAGCAGGATGGTCAGGATACGGATGTCGGCGGGCTCAGTCGATCCGATCCATTGGTCCAGGGCCTGTTGCCATCGGGTCAGGGACCGTCGCCATTGGGGGTTGGTGGCCATGACATCCCCTTTGCACAGGGCAAACCCGAACCGGTCCAGATCCGTGACCACCTGCCGGGCCAGGTCGGCAAAATAGGCATCCCATCTGTTTTCTTCTGACAGAGGCGGATCCCCATAAATCAGGGCATTGTCCTGGTCGGTTCTCACCACCTGTTCCTGTCTGGCATCGCTGCCCATGGAGATCCAGCAGAACGGACCGGGGAGGGGGCGCTGGTCTCGGGTTTTGAAAACCGAGATATGATGGGAGATGATTCGGGCGGTGAGGCGGTCATGGATGAAGGAGACTGCCGTGAAAATATCTGCCAGGTCGGTGGGGCTGAAGAGCATATGATGGATGAATGTATCCAGGTGCTCCTTGAGCTGTTCCGGGTCTGGAAACGCCTGTTCACCAGATACCCGGTTCAGGATATCCTGAAAACGGCCGTACAGTTCCGGAGCTAGATTCGGATCATCCGGTGTGCCGCAAGGGCCGGCCGGTGCGGCCATATCTGAGTTAAAACTGGTCATTCCAGCACCTTTTTTTGGGTCTGTCTGGCGATTTCCAGTTCTTCATCAGTGGGCACCACCAGGACCGCCACAGAGGTGCTCCCGGGGCTGATCCGCCGGGGCAAGGCCGCAGCGTCTTTGTTTCTGACCGGGTCGACCTCAATGCCCAGGCCTGCCAGGCCCCGGCAGCAGCGTTCCCGGACATCGGAAGCGTTTTCCCCGATACCGCCGGTGAAAACCAGCGCATCCACCCGGCCCAGAACGGCGAAATAGGCTCCGATATATTTTTTGATGCGGTAGGTATACACATCCAGGGCCAGCCTGGCACGGTCATCCCCGGCAGCCGCTTTTTCCAGCACCCTGCGCATGTCATTTTCCCCGCACAGGCCTTTGAGTCCGCTCTGCCGGTTGAAAATTGCATCGATCTCATCCAGGGACATGTTCAGGTGCCGGGATAAAAAAAACGGGATGGCCGGATCCACATCCCCGGAGCGGGTCCCCATGACCAGGCCCTCCAGCGGGGTCAGTCCCATGGAGGTGTCCACGCTTCTGCCGTTCCGGATGGCCGTTGCACTGGCCCCGTTGCCCAGGTGCAGGGTGATCAGGTTCAGCCGGTCCAGAGGGGTGTTCAGAAACGTTGCGGCTTTGCCGGCCACATAGGCATGGGAGGTACCGTGGAACCCGTACCGGCGCACCCGGTGGGTGTCATACAGGTCATGGGGCAAAGCATACATATAGGCCTTTTGCGGCAGGGTCTGGTGAAAGGCGGTGTCAAATACCGCCGCCTGGGGGGCAGTGGGGAACACCGACCCGGCCACCCGGATGCCCGTGAGGTTGGCCGGGTTGTGCAGCGGGGCCAGGGGGGTGTTTTTCTCTATTTCATCCAGAACACTCTGGTCGATGATCCTGGGATCCTGGAAGGTTTCTCCCCCATGCACCACCCGGTGTCCCACGGCGGCAATATCGGAAGTATCCTTGATCACCCCGTGTGTTTCATCCATGAGCAGGGCGGCGATGCGGGCCAGACCTCGGGCGTGGTCCAGGTTTTCGGTGATCTCAATGGTTTTCGGGGCGCTGTCCATTGCCGTGACGGTGTGGGACAGGGTGCCGGCATCACTGCCAAGTCTTTCAGCCATGCCTGTTGCCAGCACGGTTTCTTTTGCCATGTCAAACAGTTGATACTTGATGGAGGAGCTGCCCGTATTGATCACCAGGATCTTCATGACGTCTTTTTTTCCGCTGCGGCCTGGATAGCCGTGATGGCGATGGTGTTGACCACATCGGCAACCGTGCATCCCCGGCTCAGGTCATTGACCGGTTTGTTCAGCCCCTGGAGTACCGGGCCGATGGCAACGGCTCCGGCAGACCGCTGTACCGCCTTATAGGTGTTGTTGCCGGTGTTCAGGTCCGGAAAGATGAACACCGTGGCTTTTCCGGCCACATCGCTCCCCGGCAGTTTGATGCCCGCCACAATGGGGTCGATGGCGGCATCATACTGGATGGGGCCTTCGATCTTGATTTCCAGTCCCTGGGCCGCAGCCAGCTCCCTGGCCAGGCGGGTGGCCTCCCGCACCTTGTCCACATCCACACCTTTGCCCGACAGCCCGGTGGAATAGGAGAGCATGGCCACCCGGGGGGCGATATCAAACACCTGGGCGGTGCGGGCGGAGCTGACGGCTATTTCAGCCAGCAGGACCGCGTCCGGGTCCGGGTTGATGGCGCAGTCCCCGTATACCAGGACCCGGTCCTTGAGGCACATGAAAAACACACTGGAGACAAAGGAGATACCGGGCCGGGTTCGGATGATTTCAAAGGCGGGCCGGATGGTGTCCTGGGTGGTATGCACCGCCCCGGACACCATGCCGTCGGCATCTCCCTTGTGCACCATCATGGTGCCGAAAAAATTGGCATCACTCATGACATCCCCGGCTGTTTCCAGGGTGATGCCCCGGTGTTTGCGCAATTGATGATAGGTCCGGACATAATTGTCAAACAGATGGGAGGTCTGGATGTCCAGAATATCTGCTTTGTCCAGGCGCAGCCCCAGCCGGGATATTTGCTTTTGTATCCGGGTCTCATCCCCCAGCAGGGTCAGGTGCACCGCATCCCGCCGGAGCAGAATTTCCGCTGCTGCCAGAATGCGCTCATCCTCAGCTTCGGGCAGTACAATGTGCTGTTTGATTTTTTTGGCTTTCTGGAGGAGGCCGTATTCAAACATTTTGGGGGTTACCACCGAGGTCCGGGTGCTGATGATCTTATCGGCCAGCTTTCGGGAATCGATATGGGTGTCAAACACTTCCAGGGCCCTTGTGATCTTGCGTTCATTGTCCGGGGCGATGCACGCATGGACCAGGCTCACCTGAACCGCAGAAGGAAAGGTGTCCTGTTTGACCGCCAGGATCGGCACCATGGTGGAAAATCCCTCGATAAGCCGGGACACCGGTTCTTCCGGTGTCAGCCCGCCGGTGAGCATGATTCCGGATATATTGGGCATGGCCATGGAGGACACCGCACTCAGGCAGGCAACAATGACATCGGATCGGTCCCCGGGGGTGATGACAAGGGTGCCGTGTTCGATGCGGGTAAGAAAATTGCGAAGCTGCATGGCCGCCACTGTAAAGCCGTGCACATGCCGGTTGAGCTGGTCCCTGCCGTACAGGACTTCAGCGCCCAGAATATGGGCGATCTCTCCGACTGTGGGATTGCCCAGCTGGGTGTCATTGGGAATGGCATACAGCAGCTGTCCCGGAACCGGGCTTTGTACGGCCAGTCTGGAAAGGATCTCAGGTCCCTGGTCCGGCCGGGTCCGGTTAACGATGGTGGCAATGACCTCACATCCCTCCTGGATAAAGGACTTGTGGTAGATGTTGATGGATTGAATCACCTCGTCCATGGATTTGTCCCGGGCGTTGGCAACCAGCAGGATGGGGCACCCCAGGTTTCTGGCGATCCGGGCATTGATATCAAATTCAAAGGAGGCCGATGATCCCACCAGTTCAATACCTTCACACAAGATAAAATCAAGGTCTTTGTCAAGATCCTTGTACGCCGCAAAAATGCCTTCCATCAGGTCATCCTGCCTGCCGCTGCCGATGAGGTTGCCGGCCTGGGTCAGTGTATAGGCAAACATCCTTTCAAGGGGAGTGTCCAGCTTGAAAAAGGTGGAAAACAGCTGGATATCATTGTCTTTTCCAGGGTCATCCGCATCGATGAGGGGGCGGAAAAACCCTACGCGGCCTACCTTCCGGATCAGCATCTCCATGATTCCAAGAGATATGGCGGATTTGCCGCTCCGGGCCTCAGTGGCCGTTATAAACAGGTTGTTTGCCATATGCTCCCCATTATGTCATGCCTTCCCAGATCTCCTTCCGTTTGTAACATCGGCCCGGCAAAAGGTCAATACTGGCATGGCCCGGAACAGAACCAGTTCGAGGTGATTATGTATATCTTTGTGTATGGTATTCTGTTTATTCAGGGCCACTTTGGTTGCATCTTTTTTTCCGGGATTTGACTTTATTTCAAAGATCATGTTCTAAAGTCAGGTATTGAAACAGTATCCATTATTTTTCACAACCGTGAATATTTTTGCAGGGATAATTATTGTTGAGTAGGGAAATTAGGTAACGTGGGCTTCACCGGCAGGAAAGCAACGCAGCGGAGTTCACGTCCGATAAGAAGGCATGGTTGTGTGCAGATCTATTTATTGGCTCAATTTGAAACTGGCAATACGATTAAGGCTTATGCCGGACTCAGCAGCTTGTATGGCCAATTTTCTATGTATCTCTGGAGGCACCCGGACCATGAATTTTCCGCTGAAGTGTTTACTTGCGATTGGTTCGGGTATTGGCTCTCCGGTTTTGCCCATGTCCAATAACACATTCGATACAAGATTTCGGATGCCTTTCAGAGCTTTTTCCGGTGTATCGGCCAGCCAACTCAAGCTGGGAAATTCAGCACACAGTCCCACATACTCATTATCATCTTCAGACCAGGTAACCTGGTACGTATATTTATCATTTTTTGTGGCCATGGCTTACCTCCAATTTTTCAATAGCCAAAAGCACCTGCTTGATTTGATATGCCTTGGCTTTGCCTTTGTAATTCTGGATATTTATTCTTGGGTCCCCTTGCCAGGGCGTTTTATAAATTCGATGACTGCTTTTTTGCTGACGTGGTTCACCGAAATAATGGTCACATATTCTGCACAAATCCGAAAACCGGACATCCTTCGGATTACGTTTCAATATCAATAGCAGGTCATCGATTTTTGTCATGGTTATATAGTATCAATGTTGATACCATTGTCAAGGGCTAAAATCGGCCACAAACGGACTTGCTGGTGACCCCGAGGATCTTTTTTTTCTGCATGGCAGACACCACCCCGCCGTTAAACCGCTCCGACGACATGGGGATCTGGATGAGATGGGTCAGGGTCCAGCCCGTGCTTTTGCGCCACCTGTGCCACGGTGAAACCTTTTTTTAAAATCGGCATTTGGCGGATTTGGCAATGCTGCCATTTCCGCCAAATGGTCACGGATTACCTCCCTGGCATGTCCCAATCTCAAAAAAACGGCTGATCAAAACGCCGCGGTTCATGAAAAAGCTTGAATCGGCTTGAAAACTGTGTTGACAAAGGGCCGGGAGGTGTCGCTGTTCAGGGTGGCCCAGGCATCGGCTTCGGTGTCCGCCTTCAGTACAGAAATCCGATAAGCCACTGGGGGATTCTGGCCCCCATTCCATGTTCGATGCCGTCAACCGCCAGATAGGAATCCGGCAGATCCTTGATCTGCTTAAAGGTCTTGCCTTCCCCTTTCGTTTCAGCCACTATTTAAGCTTATAATACGACATGATGATTTGATCAAACCATCGGTTGGGAAGTATTTTTTTCAAAACTATGGATAATTTCTGATCAGATGCACCCACTGCATACCGCAACCGGGGGGTGGGGGTATTGATGATTCTTTCAATGAGATGGGCAATTTTCACCGGCGGCTGACCGGTTTGTTCATCATTTTCAATGACCGTCATTGTCCGCTGGAATTGATCGGCATGATGGGTTGTGTTAATGGTCTGCCGGTTTGCGGCAAATTCGGTTTTAAAGTCCCCGGGCTCGACCAGGACCACTTTTATGGCTGACATGGACAACTCTTTATATAATGCCTCTGAAAGTCCTTCCACAGCAAATTTGGATGCAGAATATACCCCCTGGCAGGGAAGCCCGATGATGCCCCCAATGGAACTCATATTGATGATGAGCCCTTCGGACTGCTGTCTCATAACCGGCAGCACTTCCTGCAATACGCGATAGATACCGAAAAAATTGGTATCAAACAGTGCTTGGGCCATTTCTGTGGGAGTGTCTTCAACAGCACCGCCAATACCAAACCCTGCATTGTTTACCAGGATATCGATATGCCCTTCTTTTTTGACAATCTGTGCAATGGCATCTTTAACAGAGGCGGTATCCCGGACATCCATGGTTATCATGAAACAATTTTTTATTCCCGGACAGGATTCAGGCCTGCGGGATGTGCCATACACCTGATATCCCTTTGTGGCCAGATATGCTGCCGTACATTTGCCAATGCCGGAAGAGGCGCCTGTAATCAATACGGTCTTTGATGACGCTTGCTTTGGTTTCATCGTCTTTGCTTTCATGGGATAATGCCGGCTTTTCTGCCGATTTTTTCAAACATATCCAGACAGAATTCCAACTGCTTGCGCGTGAATGAATTGATTTAACATGGGTCCTCACTTTCGAGAAGCCGGCGGCAGACATTTGCGATATTCAGGGCTGCCGCGCCGTTCTGGACAGGCGTCAATCGACGCATTTCATCCATATTGAAGTCTGAGTAGGTTTTTTTGCCCAGGGCAAGTCCCACAAGGGCGGTCGAAGAAAACCGGGTAATCAGAACATCACAGTTTGCGATCATCTCTTCTGCGTTACCGGAAGAAAATACCATGGCCCCGGGTGCATATTTGTTTATTTCCTGGGTGGCACGCCTTTGTTTTTCACCGGGGTGAAGCTTGAAGATAAGCTGCCGGGGACCTGCGATCTCAACAGCTTTTTGGATAAAGGCCCTGCGGTTTTCAAACTGGAGCGTTTCTCTTAGCGCAGACGTACAGGCCAGCACATAGCCCTTATAGGGAAAGGTGTTGCTGCTGTATTGCCGGCAATTGTCGAAATTGGGCATTCCCGTGACAACGATTTTTTCAGGCCGGACCCCTTTTTTGATGAAAAAATCCCGATACCCGTCACTGGCAACACAGAACACCTGGTATGCATCACTGAGACCGGTCAATGCATTGCCTGCAAACCAGAGCGGAAGGAACCGGAACCGGTTGACCAGATGGCACATGAAAGTTTCCGGGTCGGTCACCCCTTCCTGGACCAGCACCATCCGGTTGCCTCTGATATTCTTCTGCAGATACACATCCGAGCAGGTCACCACCAGGTCGTAGGGGCGGTTGCGCCCCCTTTCGTCGATGGGAAGACCCTGGTCCCGGAGATAGTCCCGGCAGCGGTTTGACAGTTTGTTGCCTGCGACGGTGAATTCGATCATCCCGAGTTTTTTGAGAAACGCATCAAATCCGTCGACATAGAAGGGGGAGAAGGCATGGTCATACGCGTCAAGGTGCCTTGCGATCTGATGCATCTGGGTGGTCTGGTTCATGGAGCCGCATATAAAGAATATCTTTTTTTTCATTTTATGCCTCCCATTACCGCCGGTGTACCCAGTCACAGCACTGACAGACCGGAAATCCGCTATAGTCAAGCTTGCCGAAGTTCTTTCGGATGTTAGACATTACCGGCCCGTTCCAGATTTCCATGACAGTCTGAAAGTTCAGATCTCCTGCGCCCTGAGCCCCATTGTAATCCACACAACAGGTAACAGCCCTGCCGTCCTGGAGCACGGACAGGGCTGACCAGGGATAAAAACAGACAGACGCTATTTTTCCTTTGACAGGGTTGTAATCCCTTCCGCCGCCGAAATTGTCCGGAGAGACGAAATTCAGGCGGTCGCCCATCTTTTGATCCAAAACAGAGCGCCACAGAAATGTAAATTCTTTTGTTCCGGCACCATTGGTTTTTTGGGGCATGTATTGAAGGATCAGTTTCGGCCTCTTTTTTTTCATTTCCTTTCTTATTTTCACAAATCTCCTGATGTTGTCCAGCGCCACCTTGAAATCAAGCCCCCTCATGGTGCGGTTGTAGGATTCATCATCTGTTCCGTAAAAGCTGATTTTCATCTCATCCAGTCCCGCCCCAATAATCTTTCTTGCAGTCCCGGCAAATAATAACGATGCATTGGTAACCAGATAGGTATGTTTTACCCCGAAAGCTTTTGCGAGCCTGATCCGTTCCGGTATTGATTCATCCAGCAGCGGTTCTCCAAATCCGTGCAGATGCACAATCGGTTTTCGTTTTGCGCCGGACACCTCTCTTATGATTTTTTCAAATAGTGCAAACGCCATAACGCCTGGTTTCCGGGTCAGCTTCTCACGGGGGCACATCACACAGTGCGCGTTGCAGCAGTTTGTGTTCTCGATCAGGATGACCGAAGGCAGTGGATAGTGGCGGCGGTAATAGAGATGAAAGGGCAAAGGGGACCTGGCCAAAGACAACAGCCCCCGGGTTATCTTGTCCCGTGCATTGAAAATCATGTGGTCTCTCCGCCTGAGTTTGTTATCATGATACCGAGAACGAACACCACGGCGGCAAAAGCGCCGATGATCAAGGCGGATTTCAGGGCAGCTGCATGATCCACAGCTACCATGGCTGCCCGGAGCCCTTCGTTCACATAATACAGGGGCAGAATCCTGGCAAACGTCTGCAGAAATTCAGGCATCATCTCCACAGGGAAAAATGTTCCGGAGAGAAACATCATCGGAAACATCAGGGCATCGGCCGCGGCCGAGGCACTTTCAGCCTCCCTGGCCACGCGGGTGAGAATCATGCCGAGTCCGACAAATGCAAATACATCCAGGGCCACAAACACCACAAGCCAGGCATTGATCTCAAGACTGACCTTAAACACTGCATAGCTCACCAGCAGCATCACCGCTGTGGACACAAGCGCAAGGATGAACTGGTAGATGATGTTTGACAGGATCCAGTCAATCCGGGTGATGGGGGTGGTGGAAAGCTTTCTGATGACGCCTTTTTGCAAAAGTTCGGCATTGACGTTCACGGTACCGAACAGGCTTGCCGTCATTACTGCCATGGCAATGATCCCGGGGACAAAGAATTCGATGAACCGGTATTTTTTTTTAAGTATGGATACCGGTTCCGATGCGATGAGCGGCGGTTTCCCGGACATTTCCTGGTTTATTTTGGCCAGCACCATGTCCAGCACCCCTATTTTGGTGGTCACCCCAAAGGAGCCGGGGTCGTATATTTTGGTGAGGGTGACGGGTGTTTCAAAGTTGTCGGCTGTCATCTTTTCAATGAGAGCCATCTCAAAATTTTCGGGAATAATGACAATCAGGTTCAGGTTGTTGTCCCTGGCATACTGTTTGGCATCCGCCTCAGGGGAAACCTGTGTGATGTTGAATCTTTTGCTTTGATCGAGCGCTTCCACAAGTTGTTCAGATGATGTTGTCCGGTCCAGATCCTGAATGCTCAATTCAAAAATTTCATTGTCTCTTTCCATGAAAATGGTACCGAATACCAGTATCAGGATGACCGGAAAGGCAATCCTGAAAAACACCACCGTCTTCTCCCGGTAGAAGCTCTTGATGCTCACAATGATGTTTGCCCGAATGATATTGGCATGGATGATGTGCAGGTTCATTGTGCCTCCTCTATACCGGCAGACTCTTCCATGAGACTTTCATCGGTCAGTTTGAGGAAAACCTCTTCCAGGTTGGGCTTGCGGACGTTCAGACCGGTAAAGGACCCCCCGCCTTCCCTGACGGCGTTGAGCATCCTGCGGACATCGTCCGCATATGCAAGCCGGACCATTATATCCCCGTGGCTGTCATAGCCCGGCGCAAATCCCATTTTTTCAACGATCTCAAACACCGTT
>JAABTU010000232.1 GCA_011389715.1 Desulfotignum sp. | reverse complement strand
ATCATCATCGGTTTCCCAGATCCCGGCAAAATTTTTCAGCAGATCCAGAAACGTGCCGTAACTGGTCTTCTCAGAAAACATGGTGGACTGGCAGCCCATCCATAAAAAATCAAACCCCTCGAAGCATTTTCTGTATTCCATCACCAGCCGGGTTTTGCCGATCCCCGGCTCTCCTGTAATGGCAACAACCCGGCCGATTCCCTTGTTCACCAGATCATCAGACGTCTTCTGCAACACCTGCATCTGAGTCTCTCTTCCCACAAACACGTTTTCCGGCAAGAAAGGGTCCGCAGATACAGGTGCACCTGCTTTTCTGGACAGCACCTTGAATATCCGCAGAAGCCCGGACCTGCCTTTGACCTTCACCGGCCTGCGTTTTTCAAATGCAAACACATGCCTGGTCAGTTCATATGTCGAAAGCCCCACAATAATCTCATCATCCCCGGCAATACCCTCCAGCCGTGCCGCAATATTCAGATCCAGCCCGGTCAGGCCGTGGGAGCCATCTTCGCTATTGACATCCCCGGTCAGAACCAGGCCCGTGTTGATCCCGGTATGCATGCAGATGGTACAGCCGGTTTCCTGTTCCACCCATCCGCGCATCCGGTTGACCGCATCATGAATCCGCAGGGCCGCATGGACCGCACGCACCGGATCATCTTCATAAGCCCTGGGGACACCAAACACCGCCATAACAGAATCACCGATATAACGCTCAATGGTTCCCCCAAACGCATCAACGATATGGCCCACTTTTTCAAACACTTTTTTCAGAATGGACCGGACATCCTCCGGGTCGAGCAGCTCGGTCATGGCGGTATATCCGGAAAGATCCGTGAATACGATGGTGACATGCTTTCTTTCGCTTTCGGCTGTCTTTTCCTGTTTTTCCAACCTGGCGCCACACGCCCCGCAGAAATTTGTTCCTTCCGGGTTTTGGAAATGGCATTCCGGACATTTCATGTGATCATTTTCCACTGTTGAAATAATTCTGACACTTTACATACTCAGACAACCAACAGGTGCAACATCAAAAAAGCGAACAGCCCAAAAAATAGTCTATGGTTTGCTTTAGCAGACCAGGCGAAAAAATTCAAATAAATTAAGGCGGAGAACAAACAACTGTTACGGATGGCAAACCTGAATCTGTAATTTTTCCATCGGCACAATTTTGATAATACAAAATTGCTGGTTGCCTTGACCTGAAAAAGGAATCAGCATATGCTTTTTCGACAAACCCCAACTTGACTCCATCATCCGGAGTAACGTCATTGGCGACTTCAGAAAAACCATGCAGGAAATAGCATCAGAAACCTGATTTCCCTGCCATGAGCAGATCCGGTAATACATCTTTTTCCAGTATTTCAATTTGTGCCTGCACCTTTGACAACTCGGTCTGTGCATTGAGGGTGTGAAAAATTTCCCGGGCTCTTTCCAGATAAGCGATGTCCTGGAGACATCTGCCCATCTCAAAACAGATCAGACCTTCTTCAAATTTTGCCCCCAGACCCTGGGCTGTCTTGATTCCCTGGTGCCAAAAATCACATGCTTTTTTACGGTTGCCTTTTATACTGTAAAATCGGCCGTTCAACCGATAGGCCTTTGGCAGCCCGCATTTGAAACGGTTGCCATAGTGCAGTGCCGTTCCCAGATATTTCTTGCTTTTTTTAAAAATGAATTTTTTCCCCAATGGATTGGATATCCCAAGCATTGTCAGATGAAACTCACAAACTGCATTGTATAACAGGCTTTGAACAAATCCTTTGAGGTGTTTTTTAATGACAAGATTTTCCGCCCTTTTTATCGCAGTAAAGGCCCTGTCATAATTTTCCAGGTGCAGATAAACCGCCATAAGATCAATGTGTGCCTGTACCAGGGCGTGATAATCGGGTATTGATTCCAAAAGTTTTTTTGCCTGGTTCAAGTCTTTTGCAACCTCATCGAACATCCCCATTCTCATCTTGTAAAACCCACCACCGCCGATCCCCCAACCTTTCAACTGACGGTCCCCCGATTCCACCCCGATTTTTATCAGTTCCCGGGCAAAATACCGGCTTTTGCCAAACTCGCCCTGGTTGTTGTAGATAAAAATCATCAACGATACAGAACTGCCCCATTTTTTTATATGCCCGATTTCTTCAAAAATCCTTGCCGCCTTTTCATACAGCACAAGGGCCTGGTTCCAATGCCCTGTATAATCCAGATGCACTGCCCGGCAGAGGCTGGCATATGCCAGCGTATGGTCATCTGTGGCAGGCCCTGAGATGCGGGTGAACAGATCATGGTAATATCCGGCCACCGTGTAAAATCCCAGGGTATCCAGTAAAAATCCGAAACCTGCATATGCCTGGAGTCTTTTTGTTGTATTGTGGGTTTTTTCCGCAAAATTCAACAAAGATAAAATATCCAGGGCCAACCGTTCCTGATTGATAAAAAGATCTATCCAGGCCATGGATTCAAATATCCTGGCAACTTCTCTGTCATATTCACTGGTTTTTTTTGAGCCTGCTCTAGTTATTAAAAAACAGAACATGGCCCTGTGAAAGCATTGCCGTCCAATCTGCTTTACAATGGCCGTCCGTGTTTTCCACACTGTGAAAGGATAGGACACGCCCAGCAGTAAAAATGCTTTTTTATATGACTCCAGCGCCTTATCATGCTCTCCCCGCCTGAAATAGATCTCTGCCAGCTTGCGGGTGTAAACCGCTTTGTCAAAATCCTTGAGCTGGTCACCAAAAATTTCTTCATGGGCGGAAAC
The DNA here is from genome assembly GCA_011389715.1 of Desulfotignum sp. Taxonomy (GTDB): domain Bacteria; phylum Desulfobacterota; class Desulfobacteria; order Desulfobacterales; family Desulfobacteraceae; genus Desulfotignum. The sequence goes on along the minus strand of JAABTU010000232.1, from coordinate 1,318 downwards.
CGCTTTTTTATAATGGGCCAGGGCCTCGGAATCCCCGGCAATTTTTCCGGCCTGATCACCGGCAAGGGCAAAATATCTGCGGGCTTTGTTCCAGTCAGAGGCCTTTGCAAAATGATAAGAAAGCAGGCTGTAAAATGTTTCAATCTGGTCTGTGAACAGGATTTCAATGGCCTCTGCCACTTTGCGGTGCAGCTCTTTTCTCTCTTTTAACAGAATGGTCTCATACACCGCATCCTTGATCAAATCATGGTAAAAATAATACTCCAGCTCAGGGTCTGCGCATTTTTCCTTGATCAGATTTTCATTGATCAGCACCGACAGATGGGCATCCAGCACATCACTTTCTCCTTCGATGCTTTTCAGCAGGCGGTACAGAAAACTTCTGCCAATGACCGAGGCTTTTTTCAACACATCCTTGCTGTGTTTGTCCAGCTTGTCCACACTGGATGCAACCAGTCCCCGCAGGGTATCGGGTATCTGAATTTTCCCGGAAACCGGTTTTAGCGTATGCTGGCCGGTTATGGAGTCTTTCTCCAGAAGATCCTGGCTGATCAGGGTATGGATAAGCCCTTCCATATATAGAGGATTGCCTTCGGTTTTTCGATGGATCAATCCGCTCAATTGTGAAGAGATCCCATCAAGGTTCAACCGCTGCATGGTAAAATCAACCACATCCTTTTTTGATAAGGGATCAAGATCAATACGTGTATAGTGTTTACCGCCGGTTTCAGTGAATATTTTTTCCAGTTTATATAAGGGGTTGTTTTTGATATTCCTGCAGACAAAAATTAGCTCCAGGGACTCATCCTGCACCAGGGGCAGCAGATGAACCAGCAGTGCCACGGTGGAGTCATCAGTCCAGTGAAAGTCCTCAAACTCCAGAACAAGGGGCCGTTTTCTTACCAAAGATTTTACCAACAGATAAAACGCCCGGAAAATCTGCATCTTCAATGTTTCCGCATCAAGGAACTGTACCTTGTGGTCAAAATTTTTCCTGATGTGTATGGATAAAATGGTGGCAAGATACGGCAGGGTATTGGCAACCTCTTCAGGAACCAGCTGACGCAGTTTTGTCTCCAGCTTGTCCCAGCTCTTTACATTGTCATCCGTGTCTTTGATGTGGGCAAAATTTTTCAACAAATCCAGAAAGGTTCCGTAACTGGTATGCTGCGCAAACGAGGTGGATTGGCTGGATATCCACAGCAGATCATGCCCTTCAAACAATTTTTTATGTTCCGTCACCAACCTGGATTTCCCGATACCCGGATCGCCGGCAATGGAGACAACTCTCCCTTTCCCTTTGGTGATAACCTGATCC